>CALIJE010000041.1 GCA_938017825.1 uncultured Flavobacteriaceae bacterium | reverse complement strand
GGTAGAACTGACTATTGCGCTGCATTATATTTTTGATACGCCGAATGACAACTTGATTTGGGACGTAGGTCATCAGGCATACGGGCACAAAATATTGACAGGTAGAAAAGGCGTCTTTGAAACGAATCGACAATTTGGTGGCCTTAGTGGTTTTCCAAAAATGAGTGAAAGTGAATATGATCCCTTTGGTACCGGACATAGCTCTACATCAATTTCGGCCATATTGGGAATGGCGATAGCTTCAAAATTAAAGGGAGACCGTAATAGGCAACATATTGCCGTAATAGGCGATGCATCAATAGCCAGTGGTATGGCCTTCGAGGGCCTAAATCATGCGGGAGTTACAGATGCCAATATCTTAATTATTTTGAATGATAATGCGATTGGTATAGACCCAAGTGTCGGTGCCTTGAAAAAATACTTGACCAACGTAAAAAAGGGTACTGCAAAAGATGAGAATGTATTCGAATGCCTAAATTTTGAGTATTCAGGTCCTGTCGATGGGCATAATATAAGAGCCTTACTGGCCGAATTGAAAAGGCTGAAATCGATCAAAGGCCCCCGCTTGCTTCATGTGATTACGACCAAGGGAAAAGGGTTAAAGCAAGCGGAAGAAAATCAAGTCACCTATCATGCTCCTGGAAAATTTGATAAGACTACCGGAGAATTAAGTCCAAAATCCACCGAAGGGCAACCCTTAAAATACCAAGATGTTTTTGGTCATACCATTGTAGAACTAGCAGGTGAAAACCACGACATCGTAGGGATTACCCCGGCTATGCCGACTGGGAGTTCCCTTAAATATATGATGACCGAAATCCCTGATCGCGCATTTGATGTGGGTATTGCGGAGCAACATGCCGTCACCATGGCCGCTGGTATGGCAGCCGAAGGGCTCATACCATTTTGCAACATCTATTCCACATTTTTACAGCGGGCTTATGATCAGGTAATTCACGATGTAGCGTTGCAAAATCTGCCTGTTGTTTTCTGTTTAGATCGTGCCGGACTGGTAGGCCAGGATGGGGCCACACATCATGGAATATATGATCTGGCCTATCTGAGGTGCATACCGAACCTAACGATTTTTGCCCCAATGAACGAAACAGAACTTCGCAATATAATGTATACCGCGCAATTGGGATTAGCGCATCCGATCGCGATTCGGTATCCTAGAGGACGCGGTATTCAATTGAATTGGCAAACTCCTTTTGAAAAAATCAAAATCGGTTCTTCAATAGCGGTTAGGCAAGGAACAAAAGTTGCCATACTTTCCATAAGGCATATTGGAAATGTTGTTTCAAATGTCATAAAAGATTTGGGAAACCCGGCCGAACTGGGGCACTATAACATGCGTTTTGTAAAACCTCTTGATGCACTTAGATTACAACAAATCTTCAAAACCTATGAGCATATTATTACTATTGAAGATGGCTGCAAAGCGGGTGGGTTCGGATCAGCAGTATTGGAGTTTGCCCAAAAAAGTGAATCATCAATTTCTGTTACAATTATGGGAATCGATGATGTTTTCATTGAGCATGGTACCATATCGGAATTGCACCAAGTGGCTCAAATAGATGCCTCTTCAATCAAAAAAAATATTCAAAAGCTACTTGCAAGGAGTCTTTAGGGCATTAAAGTTGTTTCCCCATAATCTTGGTGTGAATATGCACCGCGGCACTATCCGAGAGACTGGCCACATAACAACACGTATTCAATAAGATGGTATAGATAGATACATCCGTTTTTTGATAAAATGCAGGTAAAGTTCGTAGCATAAGTTTATCGTAGTTTGATCCGTTTCCTTCTTTTGTTCGTACCAAGGCATTGGTATATACTTCCAGAATGTCAGAGATGATTTTATACCCTGCAATTTCCTTCTCTATGACTTCCTGAGACTGGTATATTTTGGCTACACTTAAATTTATGATGTCGGTAATCTGTGCTTCGTATTTACTTTTGTCCAACAAGGAAACATTGAAACTTCCATCAAGAATGGCAGCCTCGTTTTCGATGAAAATGGCAATCGCATCCGTAATTAGGGTATTGATCGCTAGGGCACGTAGGTAACTAAGACGATCTTCCTTATATTTTAAAGAATTATACTTTTTGGTATTTATACTGTCCTTTACCAGTTTTATTAGGTATTCGAGGGCATAATCCTCTGAAATAAGCCCAAGATTTATCCCATCTTCAAAATCGATAATGGTATAACAAATATCATCGGCCGCCTCGACCAAATAGGTAAGGGGGTGCCGGGAATAACTAATGTCTTTGCCTATTCTTGTCTGATTCAGTCCTAGTTCAGCCGCCACTTCTTGAAAATTGTCTTTTTCTGATTGAAAGAAGCCAAATTTTTTATCAGCGATGTGTTTTGTGGGTTTTTTAGGGAGCGATTCTTTAGGATACTTCATAAAGGCTCCTAAAGTTGCATAGCTTAATCGGAGTCCGCCTTCAACGCCTTCCCTGGTTTCGGTAAGCAATTTAAAGCCATTGGCGTTTCCTTCGAAATCGATAATATCTTGCCATTCTTTGTCTGTTAACAGGGATTTATATTTTTGACCATTTCCTGTGGTGAAATATTCTCCAATAGCCTTTTCTCCGCTATGTCCGAAAGGTGGATTGCCAATGTCATGTGAAAGGGCAGCAGCAGCGACAATTGCCCCAAAATCATTAAAGCGATAGCCATGAACTTCTGCCAGATGCGGGTGTTTTTCTAAAAGCTTTTTACCGGCCAGCCTGCCTAAACTGCGTCCCACAACGGAAACTTCTAAACTGTGTGTAAGTCGGGTGTGCACAAAGTCGGTCTTGGATAGCGGAATTACCTGCGTCTTGTCTTGTAAGCTCCGAAAAGCAGCCGAGAAGATTATGCGGTCATAGTCTACCTCAAAACCCAAACGCGTTTCGTCTTGTTCTTTTCGTAGTCTTTTATGGGTATCGCCGAAGCGCTTTAGAGAAAGTAGTTGTTCCCAGTTCATCTGTTAGATTTGAAGACCGAAAGATACTTAATTTCCGCAGTACCCGTATCTATTGGGTTTAGCTTTATGCGCTTAACCTTCACCTAATATAGTAACCTTTAGATAACGCTTTTACAATACACTTTTAACATATGGGTAACTCGACTTTTACACCCTAGAAGTTTCTTTGCATCGGTATTTAAAATCAAACATAGTATTTACAAAATGAGAAAATTTCTAATTGGCCTAGTATTGATGACCACCGTTTACATCAGCGCTCAAGAAACGGGTAGCATTGCAGGTACTGTTACCGACAAGAGCTACAACAATGAAGTGCTTCCCTTCGCCAATATCTTAATTGAAGGGACAACAAAAGGAGTGTCTACTGATTTTGACGGTATTTATGAGCTCAGTGATATTGATCCCGGCACCTATAATGTAATTTTTAGCTTTTTGGGTCTTGAAACACAAACGATATCTGTCGTGGTTGAAGCGGGTAAGACTACTCAAGTGAATGTGGCCTTAGACGCTGCAGGAGGGGTAGAATTGGAAGAGGTAGTACTAACCGGAACAACCAAGAAAGAGTCTGAGACCGCCTTGTT
>CALIJE010000040.1 GCA_938017825.1 uncultured Flavobacteriaceae bacterium | reverse complement strand
TCGTCAATTTTATTCTCTATGGTTACTTCATTGCCGGTCAACTCGGTAACCTTGGCTAAAACCTTGTGTTCCAATTCGGGGGTCAAGGGCACGGCAGTGGTTACTACGGCAACTCCTTTGCCCTTAAGCGCTTCGTTTAGGATAATGAACTTTTTGGCCACATCATCTAAAAGGTCGACCCTTTTATTATCGATCAAGATATTGATTAAGCCTTCGGTAATTTGGTGACTTCCCGAAAATATTTCTTTTAAGGAATTCTTTTTGACTTCTGATTTTACGACCGGACTTGCCAGCATCCCCGTCAACTCACTACTTTCTGAAAGGGTAGCGATAATGGAGCGCATATCATTTTCGACCGTTTCCGTAGCTTTTTGGTCTACTGCTAGATCTAAAATCGCTTTCGCGTATCGTATGGCTGCTCTTGAATTACTCATTGATACTTAGTTCAATTTAATATCTCCCAACATGTCTTCGACCAACTTCAATTGTTTGTCCTTGGCCGATAGTTGTTCTTTGATTACTTTTTCAGCAATATCAACGGAAAGATTGGCTACTTGACTTTTGATATCGGCAACTGCGGCCTTCTTTTCACTTTCTATAGTAGCTTGCGCCTGCTTTAACATTTTATCACCTTCGATCTTGGCCTGTTCTTTCGAATCAGCTATCATCTTCTCTTTGATCTCACGGGCTTCTTTTAACATAGCCTCTCGCTCAGCACGAGCTTCTTGCAACAAACGCTCACTATCAGCGGTTACATTCTGCATCTCTTTCTTTGCATTCTCGGCAGCGGCCAGGGCATCTTTAATGCCATCTTCGCGATCATTTACAGCATTTAAAATAGGCTTCCATGCAAATTTCCATAAAAGGAAAAGCAAAAGACCAAATAGCAAGCACTGCCAAAAAAATAACCCTAGCGAAAACTCTTCTAATAATTTTTCCATTTCAACTCTTCTTTAAGAATTCTTAAACTTTTACAGGAAAGTAACAACTGCAACCAACCGTTGCAGTTGTTACCTAAATGTTTGATTACACTGCGAACAATGCAGCAAAACCAATACCTTCAATAAGCGCCGCTGCAATCAACATCGCTGTTTGAATCTTTCCGTAAGCCTCTGGCTGACGTGCAATAGCGTCCATTGCTGAGCCACCGATTCTACCGATACCCAAACCAACACCGATCACAACTAAACCAGCACCTACCATAATTGGAATTTCCATAATATATATAGTTTAAAAATTAAAATACGCTCTTAATGTGCCTCGGCATGGTCGTGCTCTACTGCAGCAAAACCAAAATACAAGGCCGATAACATGGTAAATATGTATGCCTGTAACAAGGCGACCAAAACTTCGATCAACGAAATGGCAAAAGCCAAACCGAAAGACAATGGGCTACCCAACCAACTCTTGAACAAAAACATCAATCCGATCAAACTCATTAAAACAATATGACCTGCCTGCATATTCGCATACAAACGAATCAATAAAGAGAAGGGCTTGATCACTACTCCCAAAAGTTCTATAGGTATCAAAATAGGGTATAAAAACAACTTGCCGTACCAAGGCAGGGTGTCTCCCAGGGGATCGAAAATATGCATCCAATAATCCTTAGTCCCCGTAAAGTTCGTAAACAAGAAGGTCAACAAAGCCAATGCAAAGGTTATGGCAATATTCCCTGTGACATTTACCCCAAGCGGCGTTAATCCGAAAATGTTCAAGAACCAGATAAAAAAGAATATCGATAACAGATAAGGCATATAACGCTTGTACTTCTTCTCCCCAATATTGGGTCTTGCGATATCATCTCTTATGTAAAGGACGATGGGTTCGAAAAAACGACCCACTCCGGTCGGAATGCCTCCGTTTTTCGCATACGATTTTGCCAAGCCACCGAACAGTAAAAACATCAAAAGCCCCGTGATAAAAATCATTACCACACTCTTGGTAATCGAAAAATCTATAGGCTTACTATTCGTTGCATGGTGGTTTTCATCGTAATTAATGGTGCCAGATGCATCTGTCTTATATATTTTGCTATGGTATAACTTATAGTGGTTGCCATCTACCTCGGCAACTGTTTCCCCATGGTGGAATTTAGAGGAAGAGAATACCTTGAGCCCATTATCCCACAAAATAATCGGTAAGGGAAAACCAACATATTTATGTTCGCCTGAATCCGTAGTGTACGAAAACAAGGAAAAGTCGTGCGAGTCCTTAAGGTGGTGATCGATATATTCTTTGATCTCGGTTTTTAGGTCTTTTTTAGGCGCATCGGAAACTTCGGTTTCCAAAGCGAAGGAAGAGGTACTGAAAACAAGTAAAACTGCAAAAAGAAGTTTGGTAAAGACTGTACGCATATTTCTAATTCTATCGGTCCCTAAAAATCGGTGCAAATGTACGGCATTCTTATAGAAAGAAAAAAGCAAATGCACTCTTTATTTTGATGGGATTTCTAATCTAGTTTTTGCAGCATTTTGGCGGTAAAAACAGTCTCTATAACGAGACAAATGGCATAAGGAATAAAGAAGGCCGCAAACTCGGTTTTACCGATATCGCCATCGGCCTTGTAAGCAGGATAAAAAAGAACAAAAAAGAAGATGAATTTTAGAAAACTGCCCCCCATAAAAAGAAAGCCGATATAGTTTTTGAGTTTAAATCTATAATAGTACAGCAGCAGGTATATAATGCCAGCGAGGATTCCATTCACCAAATAGGACAAAATGATCTTATCGCCAAATTCGGGTAAACCCATTTGCCCAAGTACCGCCGTATGGGCGAAGAAGGTTAATCCCAAAATGGAAAATAGCAATAGACAAAATAGAACTACGGGGCTTAGGTGTTGCATTAATACTGAATTCGCTTTAACTGGCGCAAAACTACCCAAATAGAAATTGCCACACCAAAAAGTGTGGCAATTGCGGTATATATTCTTTTCTCAGTCTGAAAATGACCATCTAACCATATGCCGGCTTTGGCACAAATGAATATGATGGCGCCCATTTCGAAAGCGATGCCTGAAAGCATCGCAATGTTCTTCAGGTTGTTTTTCTTAGGAGGCTTTTGCTGGTCCATTGGCCGATGCTGCTCCTAAAGAAGATTTAAACCCGCTTGTAGGTTTGCTACTGGAAGGGGCAGAACTACTTGGGCTGGTCCCAATTGACCCTCCCTTACCTTTCATGGTACATGAGGCATTGAAAGTGGCGCCAGGTTCAACGGCCAATTTGGTGACACTTACCGTACCTTCTATCACTGCGGTCGACTTTAAGGAAAGTAGGTCTGAAACCAATAATTCTCCGTTGAAACTTCCTTCAATATCAGCATTGACGCATTCTACCTTGCCGTGAATGTAGCCATCTTTGCCAATGACCACCTTTCCAGAAGTTTTGACGTTTCCATCTAATTTTCCATCAATACGAAAATCAGCTTCTGAGACGATATCTCCCTTAATTTTGGTGTTTTTTTCAATTCTGTTGGGCTGTCCGCCCATTTCGCCAATAGGTCTTTTGTTATCTGAGAACATGTTTTAGGGTTTTGGGGTTAAAATTCGGTTCTTATATTCCGTTATGTTTTTATGTACTTGTACAATTTTATAGTTGGCCGACAATATTACAAAATTCTGATTGGCGACCTTATAATCCTTATTGTTCTTAAGTAGTTCGGCGTAGCCTAAAGCGCGTTGTTTGGACTTAAAACCATGTACGACTACAAAAAGGTCTTCCAAGTTATAAATATCTTTTGAAACAACGTTGTTATATTTCAAATCTTTTATGGACTTCGCTAAAACTTCCATCAGCTTGGTCGCTTCCTCCAAATTGCTACGCTTGAACGGGAATACAACCTTCCAGTTCGCCGTCCCCTCAGATTCGGTTTCAGTTGAGAAATCTTTCAAAGCCAATTTTGGCAATTGTTCCGAAATCATCTGTTCGGCTTTCTTCCCTTCGGGGTTGTTCGGGTAGGTCAACGCCACATAATTCAATGCTTCCTTAAATTGTTCAAAGCCATTTAATCTTCCAATGGCATTGGCCTTTAACATTTCGAACTTGGGCACTATTGGATCGCCGGTATATCTTGTTATGTTTTCCTCTGCGCCTGTAATGGTCGCCAAGAATTCTTGATTTTGATAGCGCTTGAACAATTTGCTGTAGCGTGCATCGGGACCATCATTATCATCTTCTAGAATAGCGGATGGGTTTAGAATGATTTCCGCATAGCGCGAATCGCCATGGTTCTTCATGATATCTTCTCGCATAGACGCCAATAACGGACTCCCTTCCTCCTCATAAATTTTATAAAGGTTATATTTTGAAGGCAGTACTAATCGCTCCTCGGGATTTGAACGTAAAACGTCTTCGAGTTTCCCTGCGGCCAAGAGGTTTTCTTTGAATTTCTCCTTATAAATTAATCCCAACTGATAGTTGGCAAAATTGCGTTGGGTCTTTAAGCTATCGATAATACCTACATCTGTGGGAATGCGATCTGTGTAAAAGGCAATATCGTATTTTTCATCCTCGGTAGGATCTGCATTGATACTGTCGTTTGCGACCAGCCCATCGGCGTTTGAGGATGCCAAGGATCGTGCCTTATTACTCCATCGCCAATCGTCCTCCAGGGCGCGATCACCCCATCTTTGTTCGAAGTCGGTCTTCCCATATCCCAAGCTTGTAATATTGTAAAAGTAGAACTTGCCTTTGTTTGCCTTTCCTCCTTTAGATTCTCCGAATGCTGCAAAACCATCATTCCTCATCTTTTCTTCTTTCTCTGCAGCCTCCTCGGCGATTCGCTTAAGCTCGTTTACATATTCTTCAAAATAGGCAACACGCTCGTCCGGAGACATGTTATACAGAGTAATTACGCTGTCAGAGTATTGAACAATATCCTCATAGTTGATGACATCTTCCAAATTGTCGAGCTTTTTCTTGATTGTCCTGAACTTTTTGCTGTTTTCAGGAAGATTGGTCAATACACTATCGTAATAGGCCCCTGCCGACTTATACTCGTTATCATCAAAATTGAACTCTGCAAGATTCTCATAATTGAGCGCATTAAGTTTCCGCGATTGCTTCGTGGCACGAATCGATTTGTTAAAATACAATATGGCCAAACTATCGGATTCTTGTTCTAAATGATATTCGGCGATCTGGCGATATATTTTATCCAAAAATGGTCTGTTCTCACGATTCTCTTCCAAATCGGTCAAATGTTCCAAGACTTCACCCTCATTTACAGAATTCAATGAAGTGTTACGGACTTTTTGAAGTTCTGCATTGATCATATACACTCGGGGCGACTTGCGGTTAAGGTCAATTACCTTGTCAAACGCATAGTTGGCGCTGTCTTTATGCCCTAATTCATTGTACAATTGTCCTATGATGTAATAATATCTACCTTTCTCAGGGTTTTTCTTGGTGTAGTAGGAGGCGACTTTCAATTGGCCTAGGGCAGTTTCGATACTGTCCTGATTAATATATGCTTGTGCCATCATTGCCCGAGCATCGGCATATTCTTGATCCGACAACTTTTCGAATTTCATTAGGCGCTTTAAGTTTTTAATGGCCAGATCTTCGTTCTCTAGTCGAATATTAACCTTTTCACGCCATATATGTGCTTCATTAAGCTTATTGCTATAGCTGAACTTGTTGATTACATAATTGAAGGCCTCCAATGACGGAATGTAGCGCTGATCAAAATAACGAGCCTTTCCCAAAAGCAAAAATGCTTCATCTATTTGAGGGTTTTGCTGTTCATTTCGGATATCCATACTGTGCTTTTGAATAGCCTTGGTCGCTTTTTCCTCCGCGATTACAAAATTGGGGTTGTTGTCCTCAGAATCTAGTTTGATTTCTTCCGTTACTGCCAAGCGTTCAATTGGAAGTAATTCCCAATAGTCATCTTGGTAACTGCCATTCAATTCTTCGCGTCCTTGCTCAAAGGCAATTTCCCCATTGTACAAAATGTTGTACTTGGTATTCAACGCATGAAAGTTGCGATTTAAAAAGGCGTCTTTTTTGGTTGAACAGGCGCTAAAAAGCACGCCAGTGATAAGGGCCCCGAAAATGAATTTATACGTACGCTTCAAAATTGTATTGATCAAGTATAAACCTAAACTGAAAAACAGCCGTATTATTATGCAGTTTACCGATAAAAGTACGATTTGTTTAGGCTTTCGAAGGCAAGCTTGTTAGCGCGAGGTAAATTTGAATTGGCCGCTTAGCAGAAAAAGCATGCTGGCGGTAGCGCTTGTAGTAAGTCTCAAAACAAACTTATTAGTCGGTAAGTACGTGTACTTTATCCCTGTTTAAAGGGTTTTAAGAGCCATCGAAACATATAAAACCGACCCATTGGTCGATTTCATCTTTTTTGAATTCCGCCAGGGCCAAATTCTAGGATTTGTTATCCTCTCTAATCTTCTGCGATGCTTTCCCCAAAAAACACCTCTAATTCGCGCAAGGTTTCTGCAGAGGTCTTAATGTCTTTTACCACCTCGCCTTTGTTCAATACGACAATACGTTCACAGACTTCTGTAACGTGCATCAAATCATGGCTAGAAACCAATACGGTAACACCTTGTTTGGCTGCAAGATCTCTTATTATTGCCTTCAGGCGAATTTGGGTTGTAGGGTCCAAATTTGCAAAAGGTTCATCTAATATAATTACCTCCGGATTGCCTATAAATGCCGCCACGATACCGGCCTTTTTTTGGTTTCCTTTTGAAAGATCACGCAGGTACTTTTTCTGGCCCAGGATTTCACCATGAAAAAAGTCTTGAAAATTGGAAAGCAGGGCATTTACGTCTGCCTTGTTCTGTCCCCTTAACTCGCCAATGAAGTAGAAATATTCCTCAGGGGTTAAGTACCCTATCAAAAAGGTTTCATCTATAAAAGAAGACGTAAAAGGTTTCCAGGCTTCACTATTATCGACCTGAACCTCATTATTTACGATATGCCCAGTAGTTGGCTGAATTAAATCGAGCAAAAGGCTAAACAAGGTGGTTTTTCCTGCACCATTGTTTCCAACTAGGCCAAAACTCTGCCCCTTGGGAATTTGTAGCCCTTCTACATTGAGCACCAATTGACTGCCATATTTTTTGGTAAGATTGCTTATTGTGATCATCTATGCTGTAATTTTCATGTTTGTACCGCTTAACTGTTTCTCTCCTTAAAACCGGCCACCATTTTATATTTTCGCTTTCTATAAGCTTCTGTGACCTTATTCATCAAAGGCTTGCGCAGTGCTAACCCTACAATCCCCAAAAGGACCAGGACCCCAATTGCGATTTCGAATGAGATAAAAGTCTTTAGCACAAAATATAGTGCACATGGCAAGACCATGAGCGGAATCATCACCAAGAATTGGGTCGCACTGGTTCCCTGCATATTGCCCATTGCACTTTTTGTAAGGTCTATTCTTTTTTTGTTGAACGAACCAAAGAACAATATTACCGGAATATTCACTCCAAAGTTATAAACGGCACAGGCCGTATTTATGGCCAAGGCTTCCCAACCGAAGTACACATACGGAATCGATAAAAAGAACATAAGCACAATACTTACCGATATCAATGCAGCTTTAGACTCCAAGTACTTCCTTAAGGGAATATTCTGGGCCATCATCATGCTGTAGTATTCGCTATCCCATGCCGGAATAAATTGCCCGAAATTTGATAGGAACATTCCGGTCATGAATATCCCTACGAATACATATATCGTAGATGAAGGGCCATAGGTATCGCCCCCATAGAAAATAAGGCCATAAAACACCATGAGTAACGATATGAACACTTGCATTTTCGTACGCTTATTTCGCCAAATGAGTTTTAGGTCTAGCTGCATAAAGGGAGCAATGGCCCCGAAACGCTTGGTCCAGCCCAATTCGGAAGATTCGGCAAGCTTGGTTTTCTTTTTCAACGAATCGTCCAAAAACAATTTGGTTCGAAGAAATTTATAATTGGCCTGATAAAGTATAACCGCGGCGACCCAAGGAACAATGGCCAGAACCGGGGTCTTATAGAGTGTATGAAAAATTTCCCCGAAATACCGCTCTATTGGTATTACATTAAAGTAATTCATGGCATACAAGGCAACCAGGATTGTCCCAATGGCAATAAATGCCTTGTCATTTTTATTGATGAGAAAATTAAGATAGTTCAAAGCCACTACCATACCCATTATCGCAGCAAGCCAACACAGAACATTTAAGGCCGGATACCCCTTGGTCAGCAGCACAATACCAAACGGGACAAAGAAAAACAGGGACAGGATGTTGTACAAGGAAATGGCCGAGCGACCCAGGATATAATGTGTAATACTGCTCTTATTTACAGGAAGGGTCAAAAAGGGTTTAATGTCCATCACCGGAAGCTTTTGCATAAAATAGCGCAAGAACAACTCGACAAGAATCCAATACAACATATAGCGGCTCACCATGAGCAACGGATCTACCTCAGGAAAGGCCTTTTTCAAAATAAAATAGAGACTACCTCCTGCAGCCAATAGACTTATAAGCATATATAGCCCAAAGAATGCCATGAGGATTTTCATTCCTAGGCTTTTTCCCAATGAGGAAGACCTAAAGAACGATTTCCATTGTAAGTTCGCAAAGTGTTTGAACATTGTGATGGTTGAATTTACTTAGAATAAGTAGGTCTTAGGGAGCAAAAGTTACAGATCCTATTTGAATTTGTATTCTGGATCGGTTTCTGACAGAAGTTCTTAGGATCTTTTGGAAACTACAAAGACCATTACATAACGTAAGGTCAATTCGCCAATTGCAGCTTCTTTTTGGTCAAATAGGCTTTTTCCAGACTGTTTGAAGTAGTTGAGATCGCCTTTTCTAAATATGAAATGGCCAAAATTAGATCATCTCTTTTGGCGTAATACTCGGCATAACTACCATAATATAGATACGCTCTTTGGCCTAAATCGGAAATTGAAAGCCCATCCAAAATATTCTTACCGGCATCAAAGTTGTTTAATTGCAGGTTCACAATGGCCATATTCAATAAGGTAAACGTATCTGGTTTTAACTCTTGTAACAGGGTATACCAAGTCAGTATTTTTTCCCAATTTGTCTCTTCAAAGGTCTTTGCTTTGATATGCTCGGCCGCAATGGCCGCTTCGTAGTGATATATAGACATATCTTCATATTCCATAGCCTTGTTCATAGCTACGTTCGCCATTTTGATGAGAGGAAAGTACCACGTTTTGCGATCTTGTTCCTTAATATCCACAATCTCGTTGGCCTCATTGGTTTTGCTCTCTAGACGGGATGCATGAAAACAAAACAGGGCAAACAGGGCGTATAAAGCCCCTGATCTAAATTTTTCTTTTTTCAACAATAGTTTACATAAACGAATAGCTTCTCCGCACAAGTCTTCACGAATAAGTTTATCCCTATTGGTAGAGTGAAAACCTTCGTTAAAAGTGAGGTAGAGCACTTCCATTACGCGCGCAAGACGATCTTGAATCTGATTCTGGTGCGGAAAATCAAATTTCAATTTGTTCGCTATAATGGTTTGCTTGGCGCGGCTCAAGCGTTTATTAATGGTATCTTCTTTAGTAAGTAGGGCGGCAGCAATTTCTTTTGTACTAAAACCAGAGATGGTTTTGAGGGCAAAAGCTATCTGCTCGGTAGGTTTCAATTTAGGGTGACAGGCTACGAATATCATACGCAGCTGGCTGTCCTCGAGCTCATGATCCAGAAATAGATCGTTTAATTGAATTGGAGCACTTGTGCCGGCTAATTTCTCAACACGATTCCTCTCGGCCTTTAGACTACGGAGCAAGTCAATGGTTCGGTTCTTGGCAACTTTGGTCAACCAAGCCTCGGGATTGTCGGGCAAGCGAGTTCGCCATTGTAATGTAGCTTTGATAAAGGTGTCCTGCACGGCATCTTCAATGGTCTCAATATTTGACAACCCAAAAAAGCGCGTCAATATAGCGACCATCTTTCCATAATGGTGTCTGAAAAGATGATCGACAATTTTATGTTCCATTGTTTACTGGTCAAATACCATTATTTCACGAATTTCAACTGTGCCGCCCAAATCGTAATCGGGATAATCTTGGGCAATTTCAACCACGGCTTCGGCATTTTCGGCAGTAACGATATAATACCCTCCTATAAGTTCCTTGCTGTCGGCGAATGGGCCATCACTAACCGTGCGGTCCTTGCCTACAACCCGTTTAATAGTTGGAACCAAGGCTTCACCTCCTTTGAGAATTCCCTGCTTTCCCATTTTGTCCCCCCATGCAAACCATTTTCCCATGCGACCCTGAAGTTCTTCAGGTGACAGGCCTAATTCTTCATAACTGGCTCCGATAAAAATCATCATAAAATCTTTCATTTTTCTACTTTTTAAAAAATTAATATTGTTATTCGCCTTTATGACGAAGACTTTCACGGATTTTCGGACACTTTTTTCAATTATTCTTTTAAGCGCCCCCAATTTTTATGCTCTTGCCGGGCATTTGACTACAAAGAAGTAATTATTTTTTAGCTATCCAATTTTATATGGTGCATTCAATGCTTAATTTTGCAGTCCATTTAAAAAAAATATATGGCCGATTTTCATTCATTGACCGTTTCGCATATAGAAAAGCTTACGCCAAGTTCTGTGGCCATCTCTTTTAATATTCCGAAAGAACTTGCGCAGACCTTCGCTTTTACAGCTGGGCAGTATATTACCATCAAAAAAGAAATCAAAGGAAAAGAGCTTCGAAGGGCTTATTCTATTAGCTCCCATCCGAAAAACGCCCAAATTACCATAGGTGTTAAAAAGGTTGACCGTGGAGGTTTCTCAGACTATGCCCATTCAAAACTCGCTGTTGGCGATATACTTGAGGTAATGCCCCCTGACGGCCGCTTTACCTTTAGCCCCTCGGATAGTGCAAAAAATGTTGCGGCTTTTGCCGCTGGCAGTGGCATCACCCCAATAATGAGTATTGCCAAGACGGTATTGGAGTGCAATTCAGATAACTCATTTGTGCTGGTTTACGGGAATAAGTCATATGAAGAGTGTATGTTCTACACTGACCTGGTGAAATTACAACTAGACCACCCTGATCGCTTTTTCGTTCATTTTACCAATAGCGAAACTATGGAGGAAAACGCGTTGTTCGGGCGAATCGATACCTCAACGGTAAACTATGCCCTAAAGAATAAACATAAGGGTATTTCGTTCGATGCCTTTTACCTTTGCGGCCCTGAAGCGATGATTCATATGGTGACCGACACCTTGATGGAAAATGGTATTGACAAGGACCGCATACACTTTGAGCTTTTTACCGCTACGGAAATCAAAGAGGAACTGCCTATAACAGATGATGGTCAGGCGGTCGTAGAAGTTACCGTAGATGATGAAGTATTTTCCCTTAAAATGAATAAGAAAATGGCGGTGCTCGATGCTGTTTTAAAGGAAAACATCGATGCGCCTTATTCATGCCAAGGAGGCGTTTGCAGTAGTTGTATTGCGCGAGTTACAGAAGGGAAAGCGACGATGATCAAAAACCAAATTTTAACCGACGGGGAAATTGAAGAAGGCTTGATCCTTACATGCCAGGCGGTGCCGGTAACATCGACCTTAAAGGTCGATTATGATGACGTATGATTACCGAACTTTCCTAATTCTTCATTAGGCTTTCTAGCTGTTTGGAAGCATGGTCATAACCGATTACGTAGGCCTTTTCGATACCTGCCTTGTCTAAAACGCCAATCTGATCTAATTCCATGGGTTCGATAACAATATCACATTGGGCTATTTTGGCCCTATTGATCGCATAAATCATGAGTGCTGTGGTTCTCCCCGCCAATTGCAGTGATGTACGAATGCTCTTCTTATCCACTTGTTTGATCACCGATACATTGCTTCCAATCATAAATTCGACCTTGTTCTTTATGGGCTCCAGTGGAAAATTGTTCATTATTCCCCCATCACCGTACAAACAATTGTTGATGGTAACCGGCGTAAATACTGGAGGTAAGGCCGCTGATGCCAAAAGGGGTCGAATCAATTCGCCGGTACTGAAAAATTCTTCTTCCCCTTTTTGAAGATTGGTAGCAACAACATGAAGCTCTTTTTCCAATGCCGCAAAATCATTATCTGGAAAATAGCCTTTGAATATATTTATATACCTTTCGGTATTTACAAGACCTGGTTTTAATATCGTAAGGAAATTGTAGCGAAATAAAGGTGTTTCCTTAAAAAAGGAAATCATATCAGAAACAGAATTACCATTGGCATACAAGGCCGCAACCAAAGCACCTACACTACTCCCTGAAACCAATTTCGCCGTAATGCCGAATTGCTCCATGGCCCTAATAACCCCAACATGTGCCATTCCGCGCACCCCACCACCCGAAAGTACCAATCCAATTGATTTTGACCTTAAGTCATTCGCCGTCATTGCCAAATATATTTTGTAAAAATAGCTGTTTAAGGCATAATAAAAAGAAAGGGGTCATGGCATTTCACAGATAAAAAAAGAAAATTCCGCTTTTGCGGCTCAATCTAGTAAGATAAATCCCCACTGCACGACAAAGTTGCGGAAGATTATATCGTAAATTTGACGAGCCTTTGGCAAAATAACTAAACGGCAATTAAAAAAACATAAAATGGCAAATTCATATTACGACCCTAAAGATTTGAGAAAATTCGGAAGAATTACGGAATGGAGTGAGGAATTGGGCACCAAATTTTTCGACTATTACGGTAAGGTTTTCGAAGAAGGCGCACTAAGTTCAAGAGAAAAATCATTGATAGCCCTAGCCGTGGCGCATGTGGTCAAATGTCCATATTGCATTGATGCGTATACTAAGGATGGGCTTCAAAAAGGTATTACCAAGGAAGAAATGATGGAGTCGGTTCACGTAGGCGCAGCCATAGAAAGCGGTGCTACCTTGGTTCATGGAGTACAGATGATGAATAAGTACGAAAAATTAAGCATGTAATTGACAGGGCTTCTATAGTTTGCAATGTTTTGGCCGCAAACTTTGGCTGCATATCGAGAATAAAATAGATGGCTACAAAATCACTAAAGGCTAAAGGCAACGAACTTGCTGTTAGCAACAAACAGCTCGAAATCCTTAACGGAGGCATATTTGCAGATGGAGAACTGCCCTTTTTTAAGGACAAAATTCAGGAAATTGGACATTTCCCGCTGCGACCATCCAAATTGGAAATTCTACAAATAAATGTGGGATACATGTGCAATCAAGTCTGTGAGCATTGTCATGTTGATGCAGGTCCTGATCGAAAAGAAATAATGACCCGTGAAACTATGCTGCAGTGTTTAGAGGTTATTAAGAATACCGGAGCACATACTTTAGATCTTACCGGCGGTGCGCCAGAAATGAATCCTGATTTTCGTTGGTTTGTAGAGGAAGCTGCCAAGGCCGGAATCAAAGATTTCATTGTACGCTCTAACTTAACGATCATACGTGCAAACAAGAAATACTACGATTTACCCGAATTCTTCAAAAAGCATAACGTGCATGTCATTTCCTCGATGCCGCATTATACGCGTGGCAAAACCGACAAACAGCGTGGTGATGGGGTTTTCGACAAATCGATAAAGGCCTTACAAGAACTAAACGCCGTTGGTTATGGAATGCCTAACAGCAGCCTTCGATTAGATTTGGTCTACAATCCTTCAGGAGCATATTTGCCAGGCGATCAAATGGCCCTGGAGGCTGACTTTAAGAAGGCCTTAAAAGAAGACTTCGATATCGAATTTCATAATCTTTTTGCCATTACCAACCTGCCGATTGCCCGCTTTTTGGACTATTTGATCGCCTCAGAAAATTATGAGGACTATATGTACGCTTTAGTAGAGGCGTACAACCCGGCCGCAGTCGCAAATGTCATGTGTACCAATACCATATCAATCAGTTGGGACGGATGGCTATACGATTGTGACTTTAATCAAATGCTCGATCTAAAAGTTGCCAGTAAAGTAAAGCATATTAAGGACTATAATGAAGAGCTATTGAATGATCGGAATATAATTATTTCCCAACATTGTTATGGGTGTACCGCCGGCGCCGGGAGTAGTTGTCAAGGAACGGTCGCTTAACTTTTCGGTAGCAGTAGCTAAATCTTTATTGGCTTGTTCTGCAATGGCCATCCAAACTTTCTAGGTGCACGCAGAACGCAGACCAGTCGGTCAGTTTTTTGCCCAGTTGCCATATGTTAAAGAGGGGCTTTCACAACCGTTTATCGAATATTTACAACAAAACACCCCATTTTACATACTAAAACCAGGCTTTTGAGGTTCTATATTTTCCCGACTCCTTAGTCGGTTTCACTAACAACTTAAAACCCAAATCTCATGGAAAAAAGTCTAAAACGCATGGCCACCATGCAACGGTTACAAACTACAGGTCTTTCACTTTTCTACGAAAAAGGCTATTACAATACCAGCGTCGATGATATTCTTAAAAGACTTTCGCTTTCGAAAGGGGCCTTCTATTATCATTATGAATCAAAAGAAGATTTCTTTATTCAGATTATCGAAAACCTTGTGGTTCGTAAAGTATATAGTTTACTAATAGAACCCATCGAAGGACATGAGCACACCCTGGATCTAATTACAAATTGTTTTGAAAATGCCCTGGAAACAGCGGTTCATAATGAGCTAGACTATGGCTTCGTACTCAACAATTTTATAAACGAATTCAATGGGCGCAATGAGCTTGTAATGAAACATCTGAATGAAGTTCTTAAAGTCTGGGAAGTTACATTGGTTTCTGCTATACAACGCGGAAAATTCAATGGTCATATTGATCGGCACATAGATGCAGAAGGGGTAGCCATATTTTTGATGAGCTCCTTTATGGGAATTCGTACCCTAATGGTAGAGACTGCACCAAGTGCCCGAAAGTATCGATTTATGTCTCAATTACGCTTCTACTTTAAATCTATAGAGCCAAAGCAGACCTCTCAGTATAATCAATAGAAGTATTTGGGTTAGGTTAGTTCCGTGATTTTGTGAAGTATTGTTGTCGGCCTAATACTTGCAATGGCCTGTTCGTATCCTTGAGGAGCCTTGTTCCCATAAACGGATGTCGGAATTAGGGGATATATTTCTCGGTCGGCGAGTATCGTATTAGAATCCTGTTTAAATGGGGCGAAGCCCGCATACGGGTGGGTTACTCCCCAAAGCGTTATGGTGGGGATGCCGTACATTGCAGCCAAATGTGCATTGCCACTATCCATAGACAGCATAAGGTCTAAATTGCTTACGAGATCCAATTCCTCTCTAAAACTTAATTGCCCTATGGTATTGATACAGCTATTCCCTTCTTTAAATCCCTCTAGTAGTTCTCTTTCGTGACGGCCGCCTCCGAAAAGAATTATTTTGTACGAACTAGTTTTTTTTAGGCCTTCAATGACATTTCCCATCAAGACTAGGGGATACTTTTTTCCTTCAAAGGCCGCAAAAGGAGCTATACCAATCCATTTTCGCGAATCGGAACCGACGAGCTTTAGCGTATTTTCAGATAGTGTTTCTTTTTGCAAAAGGTTCACCTTCTTCAAATCTATCGGATAGCCCATTTCCGAAAAGACATCGGCGTATCGCTGATGTGTCGTCTTCAGTTGTACAAAACGTTTATTGCTTTTGGTAGTCAATCTTTTCTTTTCTTGTCGGCCTTTGTCCAATGAAAAAAAAGGAATCGCGTCTAATCTAAAGAACTGTTTCAAAATAGAGCTTCGCAATACGTTATGTAAGTCGGCAATAGCGTTAAAGCGTAGTTTTTTCAACGCTTTGTACAGTTTCCAAAGTCCGAAAATTCCACTGTGAATTCCTTTCACGTCTGCCTCGAAAACTGTTACATTAGGCAATTGACCAAACATAGGAGCAAAAAAAGCACGGGTCAAAACAGTAATCTTTAAGTGAGGGTATTGCTGTGATAGGCCCAACAAGACCGGGATGGTCATTGCTACATCGCCCATTGCAGAAAGTCGAATGACCAGAATATGGGCGTTGGTGTTCATTCTTTTATTTTTGCCCTCTTAGAACCGGGTTTAATTCATCGTCATTATACATCTTCATCTGCTTGTATACTTTCATGTATTTGCGACCAGATTCAATATCGGCAAGCAACTGATCGATAGCGGTTGAAAGATCCTTGCGTTGTTCTAACAATATGGTTAGTTTATCCTGACACTTTTTTGAGTGTTCTGGTGAAGCATCCTCACGTTCAGCCTCTTCTCTCATGTGATAGATTTTGAGTGCCAAGATCGAAAGCCGATCAATAGCCCAAGCCGGGCTCTCGGTATTGATGGTAGCATTGGCAAGGGTTTTTACAGATTTGAACTTGTTGAGAAAATAGCTATCAATATATTCGACCAAGTCTGTTCTGTCTTGATTACTCGAATCAATTTTTCGCTTTAAAGTCAAGGCTGAATCAGGATTTATGTTCGGGTCCCTTATTATGTCCTCATAATGCCATTGTACGGTATCGATCCAATTCTTACGATACAACAGATGCGTTACATCGTCTTTGGGGTATGGGTTTTCAAAAGACTGATATACATCATCCTTAATATGATATTGCCTTATACTTTTCTCGAAGATATCAAAAGCGAAATCGCTAAACATAACGTACATTTTTGGAGGCAAATATACCTCCTATTTTACCTTATAACCAAACCGATAAAGAAAACCATAAACGGAACAAATATCGAAAGCATCAGCACTATTTCCTTAACGTTCGCCTTTTTTATCGATTCAACATATTTTGACAACAATATAGAAGCCGGGAAAAAGGTTACCATTATGGGATATTTTCCCGGTGTTGCGATCAAAACCTCTAAGGCAAGGCCCAATAAGAAGAGCATGGCAATTAATCGTAAGGTAGCTACTTTCCCTATTCCTGCCTTTCCAACACTTAAAAAACTAATTAAGCCCACTATTGATATCCCTACGATATAGAGCACTAGTTTGGTACTGTTGATCCAATTTAGGAAATACGCCTTATTGAAGCTATATTCAAAGTCATAATGCTCCCAGAAAAAATCGGTATTCCCTTGTAAAATCAAAACGCAATACATAATCATTTGCACCACAAAACATCCGGCCAAGGGTGCCAGCCAATTCTTTAAGTTCTTAGGCTCATAAATATAAATAACCATAAAAACCAAAATCAAATAAAGCAGGGCCCAGTCATAAAAAATACTTGCCACGGCTATCCAAATGGTGGCATCGAAAATTTTCAAACGAACATTTTTAAGAGAGCGCACGCTGATTAAACGACGCGTAGCCAGAAGCAAGAAAAAAGTACATAATACAGAGTTATTATCAATCAGGGTCTGCGGAAAAATCAATAGCAACATGGTAAAAAATAAAATAGCATAGGAATGCGAACCCGTTATTTTATTACGCTTTAGAATAAAATTGAGAACAAACAAGCAGAAAGATAATATGGCCAAAACAATTAGCTGCAAGAACAATTCAGTAGGGCTATACGATTTATCAAAGACAATAAAATGTACAAACCAATAGAAAACGAAAATAAACGTTATTAGAATGATGTAATTAATTGGCTTTGTTTTGCCAAAAAAGCTTGAAATCATCTTTCGTTTTTATACTTTTGCATCGTAAATATACTATATCATGAAGGCATTTTTTGAAGCTATAGAGGATTTATTCGTAAACATATTGTTCGCCCCCTTCGATTTACTTCGTTTTATGGAAAATTGGTGGGCATCAAATATGGTCAACTGGCTTCTTGCCATTATTGGTACAGTAGCCTTTGTATATTGGATGCTTGAATTGAAAAAGTACAACGATAACGGGGAAGAAGATAAGAGCATTACTTCGCATTCTTATCTTTAGTTCACTAATTCAGATCAAACCCAAGGTCTTTCCGGTAATTAATCCCTTCAAAATCAATTTTTGCGGCATTCTTGTAGGATGTTGCTAGGGCTTCCTGAAAATTATCGCCAAATGATGTGATGGCCATGACGCGCCCTCCATTGGTGACCACCTTGCCATTTTCAAGTTTGGTTCCCGCATGAAATATCAAGGAATCTGTAGTCTCCTCAAGCCCATGCATCTCTTTTCCCTTTTCGTAGGCTTCTGGGTAACCACCAGAAACCAACATTACCGTTGAGGCCGTGCGTTCATCAATTTCAAGGTCAATGCGGTCTAACGAACTACTGGACACAGCCTTGAAAAGTTCCACTAAATCGTTCTTGATACGTGGTATAACAACCTCTGTTTCCGGGTCGCCCAAACGCACATTATACTCAATGACTTTCGGTTCTTCACCGACCTTTATCAAGCCAATAAATATAAAACCCTTATAAGGCAAGGCATCTGCACGAAGTCCGTTAACCGTAGGTTTTACAACGTTTTCATGAATCTTGTGCATAAATGCAGCATCTGCAAATGGAACGGGTGATATAGCGCCCATACCTCCGGTATTCAACCCGGTATCCCCTTCTCCAATTCTTTTATAGTCCTTAGCAGTTGGCAATATCTTATAATTAGTGCCATCAGTAAGTACGAAAACGCTCAATTCGATTCCATCCAAAAACTCCTCTATGACTACGGTTGCACTTGCGTCTCCAAATTTAGAATCGATGAGCATCGCATTTAGCTCTGACTTGGCTTCTTGTATATCGCTTAAGATCAATACTCCCTTCCCTGCAGCTAAGCCGTCTGCTTTTAGTACGTACGGAGGATTCAAGGTGTCAAGGAAATCATAGCCCTCTTCGAGTGTATCCTTGTTAAAACTTCGATAAGCCGCTGTAGGAATATCATGTCGCATCATAAACTCTTTTGCAAATTCCTTGCTCCCTTCCAAAGTAGCAGCAGCCTTTTCCGGTCCTATGATTGCAACGTGTTTCAATTCTGTGTCATTAAGGAAAAAATCATGTACACCATTTACCAAAGGATCTTCAGGCCCTACTACCACCATATCAATCTTTTCTTGGAGAACCAATTCCCTAATCTTTTCAAAATCATTTACGCCTATAGGAACATTTTTGGCTATAACTTCAGTACCAGCGTTGCCCGGTGCCACAAAAAGATGCTTAAGTAAAGGGCTTTGTGCCATTTTCCAGGCCAAAGTATGTTCGCGACCTCCAGAACCAAGGATTAGAATATTCATTTTACGTAATTTATGCGGATTGTGAATCTATGTGGAATACTATGTTACATTATGTGAACGCACGATGCTCTTTTCGCTGTAAGACGTCTGTTGGCAACGATTTAAAGTAATCGTATACGATTTTAAGTCCTTCCGAACGCGATACTTTAGGCTCCCAATTCAGGATTTCCTTAGCTCTTGTGATATCGGGTTGTCTTTGTAGCGGATCATCTTGGGGCAAAGGCTTGTAAATTACCTTTTGCTGTGTGCCTGTAAGGGCAATTATCTCTTCCGCGAACTCTTTTATGGTCGTTTCATGAGGGTTTCCAATATTTATTGGATCAGAATAGTCGCTTAATAACAATCGGTATATTCCTTCCACTTGATCGTCTATGTAGCAAAAAGAGCGTGTTTGGGAGCCGTCACCGAAAACGGTCAAATCCTCTCCTCTCAAGGCTTGACCCATAAACGCCGGCACCACACGACCATCGTTCAAACGCATTCGCGAACCGTAGGTATTAAATATGCGTACGATACGCGTATCAACTCCGTGAAAGCGATGATACGCCATGGTAATCGATTCCATAAAGCGCTTGGCTTCATCGTATACTCCCCTTGGACCAATTGGGCTTACATTGCCATAATAATCTTCGTTTTGAGGGTGTACCAGCGGATCGCCATATACCTCTGAGGTGGACGCCACTAGAATTGTGGCCTTCTTTTCTTTTGCCAAACCGAGTAAATTCAACGTTCCCAAAGAGCCTACCTTCAAAGTTTCAATCGGTATTTTGAGATAATCGATAGGGCTGGCCGGGGAGGCAAAATGTAAAATATAATCTAACTTCCCAGGAAGATGCACAAATTTTGTCACATCATGATGATGAAATTCAAATTGCTCCAAAGGAAATAAATGTTCAATATTTTTGAGGTCGCCCGTAATAAGGTTGTCCATTCCTATGACGTAATACCCCTCCTTGATGAACCTGTCACATAAATGTGACCCTAAAAATCCGGCTGCACCGGTAATCAATACTTTCTTCATGTATCGTATTCGCTATTCAATGGTTTCTTCTAACTCGGAAGTTTCTTGTTTCGCTGACTTTTGATCGTCTTGTTTAACCTGGTTCTCGGCACTTTTGCCCTTCATTTTAGCAACCCTCCTCCTCAGCCATATCTTTTGCTTAAGGGTAGCGAAGTTGTAGTTGTATTTAAAAAAGATGTATCCTAAAAAGAGCACAACCGAAACCAACATCAACACCATTCCGAAGTTTTTGGCCGTACTCCCCAGCACAATGAACAACATCACAAAGAGCAGGTTAAAACAGCCAATAATAAAACTGGCTTGTTTATGGGTTAGCCCCCAATAATCAATCAGTACATGATGCGTATGATTTCTATCTGGGGAAAACGGACCTTTCTTATTGGCTATACGAATGGCAAAAACCCTTGCGGTATCAAAGAGCGGCACAATCAGTATGCTTATCGCGATGATGGGAGCATTTTCCAATAAAAATGGCAAATCGGTATAGGCCGTGGGGCGCAGTGCTAAAAATTTAAGTGTAAGTATGCTAATAACAAAGCCTACAATAAGTGAGCCTGTATCTCCCATGAATATTTTCTTGTCCGAAGACAGATTGAACCCTAAAAACGCCATTAAACAGGCATTCGTAGTAATGCTGATCAATGCAAAGAAATACTCACCGGTCAAATAGAATATGGTCGTATATATAACCATTATTACAATCCCAACCACAGATGCAAGGCCGTCTATTCCATCAATTAGGTTATAGGAGTTTATAATGGTCAACATCATGAACCCTGCAATTCCGAGATATAAGTAATAGGGAATCTCATTGATATTCAAAAACCCGTTCAATGATTCTATAGTAAAGCTTGGGTTGGCCAAAATAAATGCTATGGCAGCAACCTGTGCGATTAACTTGGCCCCCGGCGATATAACCACAAGGTCATCTTTAAGGCCAACAATAAACAATATCGTTAAACCAGGAATAATATACATGGCCTCATTGAATTCTGCTCTACTATGAATAAAGAACAAGGCGAAGATGAGGGTATAAAAAAAAGAAACGCCACCAAGGGTAGGCGTTCTCATTACATGCGAACTCCTTTGATTGGGGCTGTCCATTAATCTTTTGAACTCCACCACCCGAATAATCTTCGGAATGGTAAGGTAGGTCAGCAAAAATGCCCCTATAAAAATCGATATGGCCGTTTCAAGAAAAAACAAATTCTATGTTTTAAACAAAAGTAGTGAATGTTTAAAGTAAATGACCTTTAAATGTAGTATTAGCCAAGACTTTTAAAGACCTCAACATAATCAGAAGCCAAATTTTCATAGGTAAGTCTTTCGAGCAAATAATTGTACCCATTCACTCCTTTACCAGAACGCTCCTCCTCGGTAAGCGTAGTAAATTCGATGATTTTTTTTGCAATGTCTTCGCTGTCTTCAGCTCTAGTAGTTATACCACAATCAGATTCTTCTACAATATTCCCAGGGATGTTACAAGACATAATGATGGGTCTTTTCGCATACATATATTCAAACAACTTATTTGCGGCTATTCCGTATTTGTAAAGCTCTACATTTCGCCAACTAAGGTACAACGCATCGCAGCAGTTGTAGAACGACATCAAATAATCGCGCTGCACAGCGTCGAAAAAGAGTATGTTCGGATTTGTAGACGCTGCATTTTGCAACGCCATCTTTTCGCCACCTTCCCCCAGTATTACCAAATAGCTCTCTGAGCCTCTAAAGTGCTTATTGAAAGCTTCAACGATGTATTCCATAGAATTCGCTGTGCCAATAGTTCCCGCATAGCCTATTACCGTAGCATTTGCTGGCAAATCGGATATCGCTGCCCACTTCTTTTCTTTTTGATTTTCTGCAAAACCTTTAAGATCTATTCCATTGGAAATCCATTTGAAATTGAAAGGGCGATCCTTAAGGATCGTCCTAATATGCCGGTCAGAATTTTTAAGGACAGATACAATGTAATCGGCCTGCGAATAGCACTTGCGTTCTAAATGGGACAGTACCCTTATAAAAATACTCTTCTCGGAATAGTTGCCAATACTTTTTGGGGTCATCGGCCATAAATCACGTGTTTCGAAGATGAACTTGCAGTTTGGGTAAAGGAGTTTAAAAAAAAGCACATTATAAACGGGCAGCATTGGGGTAGAGGATACAATTATAATGTTGGGCCTTGGTAATTTCGTCAATGGCGCGAAAAAAAAGAGCACAAAGAACAAAAACCAATTTAAGATGCGCACAGGACTACTAGATACTTTGTGTGCAAAACCCTTCAAAACCAAGGTTCGAACTTGCCCATTTATGATTTTCATAAAGCCTAGTAACGGCACCTTTCGCTTAGGATTGTGAGAGTATGAAGAGGTGATTAAAGAAACATCATATCCCTGTTTAATGAATTCCAAACCTAGGGTAAAATGTCGGCTATGGCCATGTGCACTTAAATCAGGTGAGGTAAGGTGCTCATTAACAATCCAAATGTTTTTTAATGGCATAGCTAAATCATTATCTTCTTGCAAAAAGAATTCATACGAATATTTCGACGGCTATTACTCATGTAGCAATATTGCATAGAGGTTATTCAGTTTTTCCTTCTCCCGATTCCAATTAAAGACTTCTTCAATGGCCTTTCTACCTACCTTGCCCATTTCACTGGCCATTTCTTTGTTTTCCGCCAGTTTTTTAATAGCCAAGCTAATCTCTCCTTGATTTAATGGGTCTACGAACAGGGCGCAGTTTACACCGGATAGCAATGTTCTCCAATAGCTGAAATCTGAAGCGATAATTGGTATACCAGCGGCCATATATTCGAACATTTTTACTGGAATACTGTCCAAATAACTTATTGTTGGTTCAAGTACCACCAAACCGGCAATTGATTTTGCCAAGGTGCTGCTTACTTCGTCACGGTTTAAAAATCCAAGTTCCACCACATTGTCCCAACCTTTTGTGGTCAATGCACTTTCCCTCAATTCCATGGTTTCAAACCTTCCCCCCAACAACAATTTTGTTCCTCTGCTTTTATGCATTGCCCCGACCATGTTCAAAATACCACGAACTTTAGAGATGGAACCGATATAACAAACGGCATTTTCTTTTTCACTGTGCTCATTAGAATTAAATTCAGCCAAAATCGGAAAATTCTGAGCTGTAATAACGTTTGCGTTCAGCCTCATGAAACGGTCTTTTATAAACGGTGTGGCCGTAACAATTCCCGAAAATTTAGAGGCTGAGCTGTTCTCGTATTGCTCAACAATACTTGAAAGCTTTTTTCGGAAAACCGATGGAATGTATGCTTTGTTGAGTATCTGGCGGGGCACATCCTCATGCACATCATACACAACTTTGAATCCTTTGCGAACCAGTTTCTTACCTATCCTAAGAAGTTCAGGGTCATGAAAATGATATATATCGGCCTTTATTGATAGTGCCATTTTGTACACTTTTTTAGGCGCAAAGAGTATTCGCCCTATTCTTCCCGTTTGTTTGCCAATATCATGGATTTTTATTCCGTTTTTTATTTCATCGCCAATGCCGTCGGCCACTACAAGATGAACATCATAACCTTGATCGGCTAAGCTTCCGCATTCTTTTACGAATATACGGGTGTCATATCTTGGATGCACTGATGTTAGGTGGCAGATCTTAACCTTTTTTGTCATTCAAAAGAAATATGGAAATTAGTAACAGGGCCAAAGCGCCATGGGTCAAAAATACGGTTAATGTAGAAGAACTGATGAATGAAAAAACGACCAGAACGAACAATCCAAAGTAGCGGGAAGGTATTTTTAGGCTGTTCAATACCATAAAGTAAACAGCAACTAGAAAGGAGTTAATGATAACCCCTAAGGTTCCAAAATTCATAAATCCGTCTGAAATAAGTCCGTTGTTCGCGGCCATGTCCTGGTTCTTAAAGTATCGTTCCCCAATTAGGTTGGTATGGTTTAGATCAAATGGGTAATCAAAAAAAGATTTTAAGATCGATTCTGACCAATAAATAGGTTGTTGATTGAAAAAATCGACATAGCAGATATCTAACAGGCTTGGAAGAAAGTGCACCCTTCTAAAGGAAACAATCCATGGGTAATCGACCCCTAAAACTGCCAAAAAAATACAAACAACAATGAATATACCCGAAAGTGCGATGATCTTTTTTACCGCACCATAATAGGTAAACCGATAAAACAGAAATACCACAAACAGTGAGACCAATACCGTTTTGTGTGCGCCAAAAAGATAGAACAAGATCAGAAAACTAGCCCCAACCACAATCCATATTGTCTTTTTAAGTTCTAGGGCAAATACGATTATAAGCGGAATTATTATCTTAGTAAAAATGGAATAGGTGTATCCAAAGTAGGCGTTAGACGTAGCGTTCATTACGCTTCGCGTTTCATAGACGTCAATAAGCAATAGATTTTTCAAATTGATGTGCGGCCCGTAAACAAGAAGATATGGTATCGTCCCCAAGGCGGTTACTATAAGTAGTAAATACAAGGCCACCTTTTTGTTCAAGACAGGAACCTTATCGAAATTGATTTGGACCTTGCTAAAAAGCAACAACGAAAAAAAGAACAGTTGATGATATATTAAAATTTGAACAGGGTACATTTCACCTGAGGTAAAGGCAATCAAGGAAGGAATGGTCAGCAAGGCGAAAAAGAGAGAG
Source organism: uncultured Flavobacteriaceae bacterium (assembly GCA_938017825.1). GTDB lineage: Bacteria > Bacteroidota > Bacteroidia > Flavobacteriales > Flavobacteriaceae > Pelagihabitans. Next base: position 72,264 of record CALIJE010000040.1, on the reverse strand, counting down.
AGTATGATGAAGACAAGCTTTGTTTTTTTAATATTCATCAAAAAATACAGGTCTATCCCAAAAATAACGACCGCTAGCACAAGATTTAACAGAGAAAAGTCGAATGCACTATCTTTTAAATGAGCTACATAGCGCCAATAAAAGTAAGTCTTGATCTTAAAGTGGTATAGGACCATCAACAAGACGAAGTATATGACAAAATAGTGTTTTGTATGCAGCCTCAGTTTCATACTATAGACTCCTCCTTTCCTTTGTTAAGCGTAAGAACAAAACACACAATGAACGAAAAAAATGAAACTCCCGAAAAACGATTGAATATACTTTCGAAAAGTGTATTCAAAAACAATATGAGCGCTAGGGCTACAATAAAGTTGGTAGCCTCAGAAATACTGGAACCCCGCCTGAATAAGGATATAAATATTATCCCTAAAACAAGAACTCCCAGAACACCGGTTTCTAGCCACGTTTGTAACCATTGATTATGGGCATTGTAACTTTCCTTTAATGGAAAAATATACTCCTTCTCCTGATAAACCATATTCAGTTTGGCCTGACTATCTCCTGATCCATACCCAATAATCGGTTTGGCCTTTACCAGATCTAAAGCAGCATCCCAACTAAGCAGGCGAGTAGAAAATCCGTACCGGGCATTCTTATCAATCGTTAAGGCTCCATTATATACTTTTTCAACACTTAGTCTTGTTCGAGGATTAAGTGCTATTAGCGCCACAAACGCAAGTCCCAGTGCACCTAGAAAGGCCATTTTTTTTGATATACTTGTCTGTAATGTAAGCGTTCTAAGCAAGAGTATCGCCCCGAGTGTAATTAGACTCGCCTTATTCGACACAAGAAATAGTAGCATTATAAAAAAGAAGGATAGGATCGTCGCCTTTTTTATAGAAAACAGTTTGGATTTAAAAAGCAAAATTATCAAGCCTACAGTTAGATATAGAGCGAAGTAAACGGTTTGATGAAATACTGAAAGGTAGCTTCCAAAAAAATAGTTGCCCCCATAAAGAATCGATTCAATTGCCCCTTTTCCATCTAGAACATTAGGCGCAAAAACTACAGTGCCGTTCTCGAAGGCAAACGAATGGTATGTTGCTTGCGCCAAACATATGATTCCAGAAATGGCAAGTCCGTAGACAAAAAACCTAAGTATTGAATTCCGTTGTTTTTCAGGATACCGTTGCAAGAAAAATATCAGGGGAAAAGCCAAGAGGGAAAGCTTTGTTTCCATAAAACGAAAAGAGGGGTTTTCTGCCGTAAAAATACCCATGAAATATAACAGGTACATGACCGGAAGCCATAGCAACAATTTATTCCCGACCAATGCCTTTTTATCAAAACAAACGAGTGAAAGTAGCACCCAAATTCCGAGGGCAAAGGTTGCCATTTGTTGATGAAAAGGAATTAAAAAGGCATACAACAAGGCGCCGTAGTAATAAGCTTCTTTGAACGTTGCCTTTTTCATTGTTTAAAATTTCACATCAAATGTTTTGGCCCATATTGCTATGTTGAACAGTTTCCATAAGGCCAAGTCGTCAATATTTTCATCTAATTTCTCAAAATCAACAAACGCTTCGACAAAGTCAGAATCCTTTATCCTTTTCAAGATGGTATCCTTATCGGCAAGCCATGTTTTTGTAGGGGCTTCGAAGCCAAATTTGTTTCGCCGCCATACAATTTCATCGGGGAGCAGATCCTTTGCTGATTTCCTAAGAATAAATTTAGACCAGCCTTCATTCATTTTGTACGAAAAAGGTAATGAATAAGCAAGTTCCACAACTTTGTAATCAACAAATGGTACACGCGTCTCAATCGAAAAATGCATGGAATTACGGTCCTCGTATTTCAGCAATTTTTGCATTTGAATTTTGGTAATCTCAAACTCCTGGAGCGTATGGATGTCCTTATTGGCTGACGCCACTTGCATAAGAAGTTTCTTGTTGACATACTTCTTAAATTTCGGTTTTACAAAGTAATGTCGTTTCGTTTGTCTCAGGGCCCTTACCGATGCATTGTTAAAATAGATATTATAAAGCAGAACATCTTTTAAAGAAAGTTTGGAGTTCCTTGAAATCTTAAGCGCACTCCGAATTTTCTTAAAGATATTGTTCTGCTGATTGATGTAGGCCGTATAATAGCGTTCGTAACCCAATAGTGTTTCATCTCCTCCTTGCCCATCTAAAAGTACCGTACATCCTTCTTCTTTCGCTTTTTGCATAACGAAAAACGCCATGATTATCGATGGGCTTCCAAAGGGTTCTTCTTGCGTTTCAATTACCTGATTCAAGACGTTTAAAAAATCGCTCTTTGAGGGTTCTGTGATCTTCCAATCAAGGTTCGCACTATCAACCACCATTTTGGCAAAATGCGATTCGTCATTCATTTTTTCAACCGATTTAGCCGTTATGGCCATAAAACGATCATTGGTTTTGGAATGATAGGAAGGGGCCGCGGTTGCGGCTATATAGGAACTGTCCATTCCACCACTTAAACAGGTACCTACGGTCACATCTGAGCGTAACCGTAGCTTTATGGCATCGTTCATGGTTTTTCGAAATAAGTCCAAGGCGTCATCAAAAGGCAGGTTACCTAGCTCCGGGTCTGGTTTTAATCGATAATAGCATTCCATTTTATAAGATCCCGAGCGTGTGTCGAAAATCAAATTGTGGCCAGGTTCTAAAGAGCTGATTCCTTCAATAAAAGTGTTGTTGGTATGATGCTGGTACCCCAAATACAGAAAATCGAATAGAATTTGCCTATTTACTTTTCGATCTTTTACAAACAGTAAAAGTTGCCTAATCTCAGAGGCGAAAAAAAACGCCTTTTCGTCCTCAAAAAAGTGAAAGGGTTTAATTCCAAACCGATCTCTACTGATAAAAATTATATGCTTTGCCTTATCGAAAATGGCAAATGCCCACATGCCATTAAATTTATTTGCACAAGAGGCGCCCCAGGTTTTATACGCTTTTAGTATTACTTCTGTATCGGTTTTCGTCTCGAATACACATCCCATGGTCTCGAGTTCTTCCCGAATTTCAAGGTAATTATAGATTTCCCCGTTATAGGTAATGACCAAGTCATCTTTCTGCATGGGCTGATGTCCTGCCTCACTGAGGTCGATAATAGCCAATCTTCTGTGGCCAAATCCTACATTGCCCTCATTAAAATGCCCTTCCCCATCTGGCCCTCTATGCACGATTACGTCCGTCATCTTTTTTAAGTCTGACTGACTGACATGATCTCCATTTTTAGTTATAATCCCGGCAATTCCGCACATTATCCCTTTGCTGTTTTAAACTTATTGAGTGCTTGGTTCTGCATTAAGAAATACAATGCATACAGCACTATTTCATGAACAGTATAGACTATCAAGGTGATCTCAATAGACAATTTGTATTGCACTATCGCCAAATATAAGGTGATTATAGTGGTGAAAAAATATGTGATTTGCCACGCTGATGCCAATTTAAGCTGATGAGTTGCATTGAATATTGAAGATAAGGGACTCGCAACTAACTTTGCGCAGAAGGCAAAGCCAAGGATAACGGCAAATTTCCCTGACGTTGTCCAATTGTCTCCGTAAACAAATGCGAAAATAGCTTCTCCAAAGAACCATAAGACCAACGCAATAAACAGTCCTATTACGAAGAGCACGGCTGCTGAGCCTAGAAACAACTTTTTAGCTTTTGAATAGGAGCGTTCATTAAAATGAACCGCTATCTTCTGATAGAACACATCTCGAAATGACACCCCAATCAATGCCAAGGGTGCGATTAATATCATGTTGGTAAGGCCTAAATACCCTAACGTCTCTTCGGCATAAAATTTACCAACAAAAAAAACAAGCGCTTGCAAGGAGAAAATATCAAGCAACGAAGGAATAATCGTAATTCTTGGATAATCGATATACTTTTTGGCTACTGCCTTAAGACGAGGAATTACAGGTTTTAGCCCGGGTCGGATCTTAAACGCAAAAATGGATGCCAACAAACCAACTATCTTACCTAAAACCAAGCCGGAAAATAGAAATCCAAAGAATGAAAAGAGAATACCAAAGGCCGCCGTACAAGCGGTTTGTACAATTTTTGTAAACGCGTTGTTCCTAAACAGTTTTTTTCGTACCGATAAGTATAAAAATATATTGTAGAGCCCAAAAAATGCCACATAAAGTGGCACGGCGTACCATAGATCACCAAGTTGATAAAACTCGTTAAGTTGTGAATAGCACAAAAGCGCAATTAGCAACAGTGCAAGACTGTAGAAAAGGGTCAACCAAATACTAAGCCTGGCCAAATCATCGGCCTCCTGATCTTCTTCCGGAATGACCATGGCATAGAAGTAACGGCCGCCATTCGGAACTACCAGTACAGCGACTACAGCCATAAAAAAAGCGAATGTTGCAAAACCCTGTTCGGGATAAATCCGAGCGAGAATGGGGGAGACCAAGAAAGGAATTGATTGCGCAATGCCAGTGCCAATAAGCTGCACGGAAATATTTCCGAAATAGTCGGTCTTAAACTGGTCAAATACCCTTTTCAAATTTCAAACGCTATTGTTTTAGGAAGCTGTGGTATTCCCCTTTTAACCCAATTGGGTCGGTATTTCTAATCTTGTGCACTATTTCAATCGCCGTCCGCGCGGCTTCAAGGCCATAACCATTCCCATTCAAGATATCCTTGTACACTAAAGTATGCAAATCTGTGAAACCTCCACTAAACTCTAGTTCTTCGCCGTCAATGGTAATTGATCTAAAAGTTGTTTGTCCCTTTTCCTTGACTTCTTGCGGCAAATATTTTGCGCTAATTGATAAAAACCATCGTACACGGGCATTCTCAAACTCTAAATAACCGGCGGCTCGATCATGTTCATGAATATGAACGACATTTTCCTGCACATCACCAAAAATCCATGAGAGCATGTCGTAAAAGTGCACCCCGATATTGGTAGCAATGCCGCCCGATTTACTGTGATCTCCCTTCCAAGAAGTATAATACCAGTTTCCCCTAGAGGTCAAATACGTAAGATCTACTTCGAATTTCGAGTCCTTATTTGAATTTTTTACTTTTTCGCGTAGTTCGATAATACTTGGGTGAACACGAAGTTGCAAGATGTTGTAGATTTTCTTTCCTGTCTTTTCTTCAACATGTCTTAGCTTGTCAACATTCCAAGGATTCAACACCAAGGGTTTCTCACAAATCGCATCTGCTCCACTTCGCAGCGCAAAACGAATATGGGCATCGTGTAGGTAATTAGGGGAACAGATACTCACAAAATCGAGTAAGGTGTTGGTTTCGTATTTCAGTTTCTCGATATGGCGATCAAAACGCTCGAATTCTACAAAGAAATCAGCTCCTGGAAAATAGGAATCGATAACACCTACGCTATCCCCTTTATCAAAAGCGGCCAACAAATTGTTATTAGTGTCTTTAATGGCCTTCATATGCCTTGGAGCGATATAGCCAGCCGCTCCGATAAGTGCAAAATTTTTCATTAAACTATTTGGTCGATTATTATGATATTCTTTCTACTTTATTTTCTTTCAATTGATATTGCTGACCACTTTCAAAACACTGTGCTTTGTTGTCAGCATTAAAATCAAGGCGATGCCCGTATTCGCTTACCCATCCAATTTGTTTAGCAGGATTACCCACTACCAAGGCATAATCGGCCACCGGTTTGGTAACTACGGCGCCCGCTCCAATTAGTGCAAACTTGCCAATAGTATTGCCGCAAATTATGGTTGTGTTAGCCCCAATAGATGCGCCTTTTTCGACTAAGGTCTCAACATATTGATCTCGTCGCACAATGGCACTTCGAGGGTTTACTATATTGGTAAATACCATAGACGGTCCCAAAAAAACATCGTCTTTACATATTACTCCCGTGTAAATAGACACGTTGTTTTGAACCTTCACATTGTTACCCAAAACCACGTTTGGCGAGACTACGACGTTTTGACCAAGGTTACACCTTTCACCAATAATCGCGTTTTGCATAACATGAGAGAAATGCCATATTTTAGTGCCTTTTCCTATCTCGCAACCTTCATCGATAACCGAGGTTTCATGCGCAAAATAATCAGTTGTTTCCATTGATAATTTAATGGTTCAGGTTAGAGCACTAATTTTAAATTTGTGGTAAAAGTACGACAATTCTTATCTTTTTTATGGTTTTGTATTGATGCATTTTATGTTCATCATGAATCAAATACCTATCCTTAATCAATAAGCGTATTGAAGTGAATTTTAAACTTTGATTCTTTATTCCTGAAGAAATACTCCAATTTATTAAACAGTGGCAATTGGTTCTTGATAGCAACGTCTGTCGCTTCAGAAATCAAATCAATGGTACGAAGACCTTCTAAAACCACGTTGCTTTTGATTACGTCAGAATTGTAAAACCCCTTTCCAATCAATAACCCCAAAGTGCGATTTCTACTCATATCATTTAACGCGGTCAGTCCAAAATCACCATACCCACAGCCCAAGAACACGGTTTGTTCCTTGCCGCCTAAAGCTTTCAACAGAATGCGTATTTCACTAAACGCCTTGGTCAATATCATGTGCCGTGTATTTATGGCATCATATTGGGCGTCGACAATACCTATGACAATAGCATATATGTTCTTGAGTGCACTTAGTAGTTCCACTCCTTTAATATCTGTAGTGTGATCTATATGGATATTGGTTTTGTCGACCAGGTCACTAATTAAATCGAATTGAGCTTTTGTTTTATACCCTAACGTAAACAAGGAATGCTCGTTGTTGATCAATTCGACAGCAAAGGTGGGGCCTTTCATGGTTACCACATTGGTGCTGCCCAAAGCCTCTTTTAAATAATCAACCAGGGTATGGCCGTTCTTAAAAATTCCCTTAGAAAGATTCACGACCAGGGCTGTATTTGATATTGCCTTCTTCAGTATCGAAATATTTTCCTGTAATGCAGCTGTGGGCAGTGCCATAAATACAATGTCGGCATTGGAAAGTCTATCAACTGAGGCACTGGCCTGAAGAGATTTGTGAAGCATCTTATTGGGAAAGTAGCGCAAATTGGTATGCTTCTCCATTATCTCCGTAGCCTGCGCTCTACTTCTACATATCAAACAGACCGAATTCGCCGTATTGAACGCAAGCTGATTCGCTATTGCGGTGCCAAAGGCCCCTGCCCCTATGATGTAAATATTTTTCATACTCGTTTCTTCATCTTTTGGCCAACTTGTATTTTCTTCAACTTATTGATCGCCAAACCAAGGCTATGTTTCCATTCAGGAATGTTCAACTTAAAGCTCGTTTCTATTTTGCCCTGATCTAACACGCTATAAGCCGGGCGTTGTGCCGCGGTGCGATACGCCTCGGATAATATGGGAACCAACGTACAATCAAGGGCATAGAGGGCGAGGATTTCCTTTGCAAATCCGTACCAGCTCACAGAACCCTGGTTACAATAGTGATACGTTCCATACTTATCGGTATTTTTATTTACTATCTGTATGATCGTATCTGCCAAATCCCCGGCATAGGTAGGACTCCCCACCTGGTCTGAAACAATTTGAATGGCTTCTTTTTCCACGCCTAAACGCAATATGGTTTTCATAAAGTTACTCCCGTATTCGGAATACAACCATGAGGTTCGAATGATAAAATGTTCTCTTAACCGTTCCCTAATAGCCATCTCCCCTTCTAATTTGGTTTCACCATACACACCTAACGGATTTACTACATCATCCTCTACATAAGGTACGGTCTTGGTGCCATCAAAAACAAAATCAGTCGAAATATGAATCAATTTTACTTGGTTTTCCGCGCATGCATCAGCTAGGTTATGTGCGCCGTAAACGTTGCTTTTTATGGCTTTTTCTGGTTCTGATTCTGCCTTATCAACCGAGGTATACCCAGCACAATTAATACAGAAAATTGGTCTTTCCTCTTCGAACAATTTATGAACTTCATCCCTGTTGGAAATATCTAGCTCATCACTACTTTTAAAAGCAAAATTATATTGAGGATACTGCAACACAACATCCTTTATACAAGATGCGAGTTGCCCGTTACCTCCTGTGACCACTATTTTGTTCATAATTTGGCCGCTTCAAATGATGGCAAAAGAGTATCTCTTTCTGAAATAATGCGTTGATCAACAGGAATTTTCCAATCGATATTCAGGGTTGGGTCGTTATAGATTATCCCGCCTTGTGCATCTTCATAATAGTAATTGTCGCATTTATATAAAAATTCAGCGGTTTCTGAAAGCACGGCAAATCCGTGGGCGAATCCCCTCGGAATAAATAGCTGTTTTCGATTCTCATAGCTTAATTCTAAGGCCACATGTTCGCCAAAAGTTGAAGATTCTTTTCTCAAATCAACCGCAACATCAAGCACTTTGCCGCTTAGCACGCGAACCAATTTGGCTTGCCCGAACTCACCCCGTTGATAATGTAGCGCCCTAATGACCCCTTTTTTCGAAAACGACTGGTTGTCCTGAACAAAAGCGACTTCAAGGCCAGTAGCTTCTTTAAATGTTTGGTCATTGAATACTACCGACAAATACCCGCGTTCATCTTCATAGAGCGGGGCTTCTAGCACAAAACACCCCCTTAGTTTCGTCTCTGTAGCTGTCATTATCGCTTGTTAAGAATTCCCAATAGTTTTTCACCATAGCCACTTTTCATCAAAGGTTCTGCCAAGGTTCGAAATTGGTCTTCGTTTATATACCCCATCTCAAAGGCCGCAGCTTCTATAGCTCCAATTTTAAGCCCTTGTCTCTCTTCGATTACCTCAACAAATTGCGAGGCTTGCATCAAAGATTGAAAGGTTCCCGTATCGAGCCAAGCGGTGCCCCTGTCTAACACCGTGACATTTAGTTTTCCTTTGTTCAAATACGCTTTGTTGACATCGGTTATTTCGAATTCCCCTCTATTGCTTGGCACAATGTTCTTTGCAATTTCTATCACCTCGTTGTCATAAAAGTATATACCAGGAACAGCATAATTTGATTTGGGCGCCTTGGGCTTTTCCTCAATACTGATGGCCTTCCCGTTTTCATCAAATTCTATGACCCCGTATCTTTCAGGGTCATGTACTCTGTAGGCATAAATGCTTCCACCATCTGGATCGTTATTAGATTGTAAAAGCTTGGCCAGGCCAGAACCATAAAAAATATTGTCGCCTAAAATTAGTGCTACTTTATCGTTTCCAATAAAATCTTCCCCGATGATAAATGCTTCGGCAAGACCTTTTGGGGCTTCTTGTGCCGCATAGGAAAAAGTGCAGCCGTATTTCTGGCCATCACCCAATAAGTCACGAAACAATGGCAGGTCTTTGGGTGTAGAAATGATCAAGATCTCACGAACGCCAGCATACATAAGTGTAGATAAAGGGTAATAGACCAACGGCTTATCATAAATGGGCATGAGCTGCTTTGAAACCGATAAGGTTAGCGGATACAATCTTGTTCCTGAACCACCTGCGAGAATTATACCTTTCATTTATGGGTTGCTAATTATATTGTTACAAATTTGAGTTTGGTGTCCTCATGAAAATAATCAAATTCTTGAGGACATATTTCAACCATATATTGCTGCGTAGTATTTTTGATAGTCCCCAGAAGTTACGCGCTGTAACCATTCCTTATTGCTCAAATACCACTCCATTGTAAGTTGAAGACCTTCTTCAAAGGTTACCGAAGGTTTCCAACCGAGTTCTGAGCTCAATTTACCAGCATCAATAGCGTATCTTAGGTCATGGCCCTGTCTGTCTTTTACGAAAGTAATGAGCTGCTCTGAAGTTCCAGGATTACGGTTCAATTTTTTGTCCATCAAATTGCAAAGCAATTTTACCAAATCAATATTTCGCCATTCGTTAAATCCTCCGACCGTATACGTTTCCTTGTTTTTTCCTTTATGGAAAATCAAATCTATGGCCCGTACATGATCTAGCACGAATAGCCAATCTCTTATATTCTTGCCCTCACCGTAGACCGGTAGCGCCTTGTTCTCCAAGATATTATTGATAAACAAAGGGATCAACTTTTCAGGAAACTGATTGGGACCATAGTTATTCGAGCAATTCGAAATTACATAGGGCATGCCATAGGTTTCGCCATACGCTCTTACAAAATGGTCTGAACTGGCCTTGGCGGCCGAGTATGGGGAATTTGGGGAATAGGCGGACATTTCGTTAAATAGACCCTCCTTGCCCAACGTGCCATAAACCTCATCGGTGCTGATATGGTGAAAACGTTTCTCACCATCGTCATCTTTCCAGGCATCCCTGGCTGCATTTAATAAATTTACCGTGCCGATTATGTTCGTGTGTACAAAAGACAAGGGGTTTTTAATAGAGCGGTCTACATGCGATTCTGCTGCCAAATGAATAACTCCATCGAACATATAATCTGCAAAGATTCCTGATATATACTCCGCATTAACAATATCCCCTTTAAGAAAGGTATAGTTCGCCGCTTGTTCAACATCCTTTAGATTCTCAAGATTACCGGCATAGGTAAGGGCATCGAGATTAAAAATTTGATAGTTAGGATAGTGTTCAATCAAGTGTCTTACCAAATGGGACCCAATAAAACCGGCCCCTCCGGTAATCAATAGTTTTTTTGTGTCGTTGCCATTTGCCATTTTAGGTAAGTTCCTTAGACTTGGCGTTTAGAAATTTAATAAAGCAATAGAGCAAAAAGCCCAGCACCAATGCCAATGGTATCTGGAAAACTCGATCATGAACAAATGATTTTCTCACCTGTTGCATCTTCCCGTAATTGAGAATACTTATGACAGCCGATTGCTGTTCTAATTCTAAGTGTTTTTCTTCAATATCCTCACTGTAGCGTCTCTTTAAGGCAATAAGCGAGGGCACATCCAAAGGTTCTTTTTCTGTATAAAAGGTCTTATTGGCAATCAAGGCGTTATTTGGTCTTATGGATTCGGAATAATTCGCTATCACATCATCTATTTGAGCGATCATCTTAGAATTGTTCTCGATTCTGAATTTGGCGTTTTTAATATATACCTCCTTTATACCGTTAAAATACTCATTGGTATTAATATAGTCCATTAGCTTCTTGGCCAGTTCCGAACCGTCTTTGGCTCGAGTGTATTCAAAGGTAAGCGTGTAATCCACTACGCTTTTTTCGGCAAGTTCTGACCTCAAAATATCCATAGCGAACCCTTTGTCCCTAAAGTTATTGAGGGTTTCAAGGTAGCGTAACTCATTCAACATTTTTTCATCGCTTTCATCTACTTCTATCTCCGATATTGGTTCAAGCTCTATATCAAAGCCCTTAATTTGATCGGCCGAAACGCCTAGCATACTGAGAAAATCTTCATCTTTTGTAAGAAGGTTGGTCTTAATTTCTGAAACGACATCTTCAAGGTAATCGGCGCTTTCAAAATTTGGGCGCACAATGACTTCTGTTTTTAGCTTTTGGGATACTATCTGACTAAGGCCGTAGCTTATTGCGAAACCGAGTAAAATTAGGCCAAGTAGAATAAAAATGTTTTTTTTGAAGAAGAGGTAAACGTACAGGGCCATATTGCCTAGACTTATAAAACCATTTTTGATCATAAGCAATAGATTGCCCAAATCTATTTCGTCTGCAGCCTTGTTATTGGGTACGTTTTCTGACATATTGCTAGGTGTTGAATATTTGTTTTAAAATTTTATCGGTTATGAGATAGGTGGGCTTTACCCCTGTGGTCCCCAAACCGCCAGAAGCCAAGGTACTTCCGGTTTCCAAGGGGTTGTCGGACGCGTAATAGGCATAGCGTACTTTTATATCTTCCTTAATACTTTTTCGAACCTTGGAGGCCGATTGAATCGCTTTTTGATAATGTACCCCTTCCATTTCAAGGCCAATTACGTTCCAAGTACTTTCATGAAAGAACTTTAGAATATCCTTGTTCTGTAAGGATGTTCCCAAAACAGTAACCATTGTGCCTTCGAAAACCTCTAGACCATGACCTTTAAAATCTTCGGCGCACAACTCATTCACAAAAGGATAGTTGTCAGAGGTGCCTTCGAAAATATGTGCCGACGGAATCATCAAATCACCTTTGCCGCCCTCTAAAATTCCCGCTTTGCCCATTATTGAAATCGATTCGATGTTCAAGAATATCGGTTTCTTTTTGGTGCCATAGGGCTTTAATAATTCGTCTATGGTCTCATAGGCTTGTTCGCCAAAGGCATAATCCATCACAAAGATAACAGGTTTTTGCTCATCGGGTACATTCTTGGGCAGGTCGTAACAGCACGCGTCCTTGCCTAATTTAGCCATATCAAAAATCTGGACATCAATGTTGGTTCCAGTTTGATCATCAATGGCCAACATTCCATTTTTCCGGGCTACGGCTGTGACTTTTGCACGTAAATCCTTATTCTCAGAGGAACTTAATGCCTGATATATGTTTAACGAATCTTCTTTTGGAAACTCCTTTTTGAGTGCATTTCTTGCAAAAAGGGAGTTCATTACGCTGTGCATATTGGCACTTATTATATGAATAGGTCGTTGCAACAAGCCTTGTTTTGCCAGTACTTCCTTAATTTTGATTGCCCATCGTTCACCATGAATATGATGGCCAAGGCGTTCACGTAATTGCGCACTAAAGGTTATCGCCCTCTTGTTTCCTGTCAATTCTTCCTCAATGGCCAATCGGCCCAGCCAATATACAATATGCAAAAAGCGTTCAGGGTTTTTGGGAGTCGCAAACTGTTCATAAACTTGCATTATTTCATCGAAAGTTCGGCCAAGAACGTTTGCCACATGAATTAATGCTAATTCTCGCTCTGCTTGGGTAAGCTCCTTTTTATTGACCGCTTTCTCCAGTTTTTGCCAATCTCGAGTCGTCTTATCGGTGTCCTCAATGATAACCTTGTTTGCTATTTTCTCAGACTCAACGAATAGGAATGTCAAATGCGTAAGTATGTCATAAATATCGGAACGACCCCGAGTAATTTCAATATTCATTTGCTCCTCATCAATGCGGTAGCAGTTTCTACGTCTTTTAGGGGGTATAATCGGTTTTAAATGTGACCGCCCATAGCCCTCATCAGAGGTAAGGTTAATGTAGCGGCACTGCTCTATTCCTTTCGGTAAACGCTCTAAGACATAGATTAGCCCGTTAAGCTCAGCTTTTTCTTCGGCAATACTTCCATATATTTCTGGACGCAATTGAAGAAGTGCGTTTTTTAAACTTTCCCCGGAGACTCCTGTAGGTTTATAAAAACCGCGGTTGAAAAGGTGGCGCATCGTAATGTAGAGTCGCTCAATTGCATTGGTAGATTCCTGTGCACGGGTAGTGTTGGTAGTTTTCCCCATATTCCTATTTCGGGATAAAATTACAATAATTTAAATTGTAATTTTCTAGGAAAAACTATAGTGCCTTAAATATAACTATCAGTATGTTATCTCTTAATCTTAAAGAGCGAAAGACCATCTGCCACCTTCCTATCATTTGACAGGCGTTGCACTTTGTTCTGTCCCCCCAGTTTTCCAATTGATTTCATATACTTTAGAAAACCGCCAGATTCAATCTTGGTTACTTTTAGGGTTTGCAAAACATTTCCAGAAATGAGATCATAATAGTAGCTATTCTGTTCTTGGAGTTGAACGTCTAATATTTGAACGAATCTTTGCATATCTGACGGCGGCCTTTCGAACTCGACCAACCATTCGTGATACGGCAATTCATCATTTTCAGGATTTATTTGTGGCGCAACTGTAAATTCATTTACAAGGGCATCTGTTTGAGCACTGGCAACTTGCATGGCCTCTTCAACTTCCTTGGCAATAACGTGTTCACCAAAAGCGGATATAAAATGCTTTAGGCGCCCTGAAACGATAATTTTATAGGGTTTTAACGAAATAAACTGAATGGTATCTCCTAGATTATATCCCCATAACCCAGCATCTGTGGAGATGATCATAACATAATTTACGTTCAGTGCCACTTCTTCTATGGTAATTCGTTTTGGATGTTCTTCATAGAATTCATCGGCCTTAACAAATTCATAGAATATACCTGAATTCAGCAGCAAAAGCATTCCGTTATCGGTTTGGGAGTTTTGATAGGCGAAAAAACCTTCGCTTGCCGGAAACAGTTCTATACTGTCAACCTTACGTCCTATTAACGTCTCAAACTTATTGCGATACGGCTCATAATTTACCCCTCCGTAAATAAATAATCGAAAATTGGGGAACAACTCGCCGACCGGTTTTCCCGAATTGGAACTCAACTTTTCAAAATACATTTGAACCCATGACGGTATGCCTGCGATTACGGTCATATTCTCATTTATGGTCTCTTCGACAATCGCATCTACTTTGGTCTCCCAGTCTTCAATACAATTGGTTTCCCAACTTGGCATACGATTCGTTTGTAAATATTTGGGAACGTAATGGGCGGAGATACCCGACAATCTCCCCAACTGAATCCCATTTTTTTCGGTCAATACGGGACTTCCTTGAAGAAAAATCATTTTACCGGTTACAAAGTCAGTGTTGCCGGTTTCGTGAATATAGTTCAAAATGGCATCTCGCGAGGCATTCACCTGGTTACGAATTGATGCCCGTGTTATGGGAATATATTTTGCGCCTGAGGTTGTGCCTGAGGTCTTGGCAAAGTATATAGGCTTACCTGGCCACAAAATATCGGGTTGCCCTTCTATAACCTTAGTTACATAAGGTTTTAACCCCTCGTAATCGCGTATAGGAACATTCGAAGCAAAATCGGAATAGTCTTGAATCGAATCAAAGTTATGGTCTTTGCCAAAGGCTGTTTCTCGGGCGCTCTTCAATAAACTATGAAATACCTTTTTTTGTGCAGCCGCGGGATTATTCATCCATTTACCCGTCTTCCTGGCAATTCGATTGGCGAAAATTTTGGCGGCGAATGACTTTAGCGACATGGCTTTTATTTAAAATCGACATAGTCTGTCGGATTTACCGCAGTGCCATTATTCCAAAGTTCAAAATGTAGATGGGGCCCGGTAGTAAATTCCCCTGTATTGCCAACAGAGGCGATAACCTCGCCAGATTTGACCATGTCTCCTTGCTCTTTGTTCAATGAGCCGTTGTGCTTGTATACGCTTAGGATACCGCCTTTGTGCTCTATAATGATAACATGACCCGTATCGGCAGTCCATTCGGCAAAAATTACAGTACCATCCGCAACTGTTTTAATCGGTGTGTCTCTCGGAGCCACTACATCTACTGCATAATGTTTCTTCTCGGCATCGTAGTGTTGGCTTATGGTGCCACTCAATGGAGAAAAGAAAACCAAGGGGTTACTACTACCTCCGCTTCGCTCAAATAAATTGTACTTATCTTCTAACGCTACTTCGGCTCTAAGTGCAGAATCTTGTCGGCTTGGAGTTAAATCGACGGATGCCGGGTCGAGCTTAAATTGCTCAAACAACGAATCACGGTTCATTCCGGTATTTTCAATATCGCCCGTAAGAACCATGCGGACATTTTCTAAATAACGATTGGTATTATCGAGCACACGAACGAGTGAATCAGTCTTATACGTCAGCGTAGTAGCCTGCATTTTTAGACGCGTAGAAGAATACCCGGGAATATATTCCCTTAAGGGTGTAAAGGCTATAAGAAGGGTGGTTAGGCCAATAAGGCCAATTGTTACCAGAGTTCCTGTTATGAATACATTTAGCCTGCTTAATTTGAAGGAAATTTTTTCTTCGAAGGTGCTCTCGTTCAATATCACCAAGCGGTACTTGTGCAGTAGCTTACGCCTAATTTCTCTTCTTCTTTTATCCTTTTTAGCCATGAAGAACAAATATAAGAATGCTTTGGTTTTCTTCCTTGATTCTTTACTAATTTATGATGACGATAGCGTTTAAGTTATTTTGACTTCGCAGATTTCACTACAATTAAAAATATAATCCGGCGTTAACATTAACAGTGACATCATATCATTTTTTAGTACATTTGTTACTCTAACAATCTTTTACTTATGACTGCAGTACATATATTTTTAGCGCCTGGTCCTTGGCAAATTGCCATTATCGTATTAGTGGTTCTGCTCCTGTTTGGAGGAAAAAAAATACCAGAATTGATGCGCGGGCTTGGAAGTGGAATCAAAGAATTTAAAGATGCTTCCAAAGAAGATGAAAAAATAGAAGAGAACAACGACTAGGCACTTTCCTAGCGTCCATAATTGAAACCCTCGGAAATACCGGGGGTTTATTCATTTTAGACATATACAAATACTTCTCGGTTTACCACAAATATTCACATATTCGCAAAATCTTTATGATTTTCACAAAATATTGATTATCAACATACTATCGAGACATCTTTAGATTTTTCCATGCGCTTGTCACAAGTCTCTCAACAGAAAGTGAACGTTTCACAACAAAAACAAGCAATTTTATAAGTTATAGGCCCACTCAACGTTTGTTCAATAACCAAAATAAATTTAGCTAATATACCTTGAAACCCGCAATAGAATAGTAACCAAATTCTATTTAACTATGACCAAATCAATCGAAAGAAGTTTTTGTAAAAGAGAATTAAGCTTTAAGTCGCTTATTCTTTTTGGCTTGTTGCTGTCAACTGGCTCTTTTGCGTTTGGGCAATTAGAACAAAACGGCCCATCGGCACAACAAGATAAAGTGTTGCAATTTGAACATATCGTCTCTGACTGTATGCAATCGTTCAACGGGATTGTTCAAATGAAAATCGAAAAGGCGGTAATTCTCATCGACTGTATTGATCAATACCCCAATAATCACTTAAAAGTTTACAACCGATGGGGTTCGCTTGTATATGATAAAAAAGGATATGACAATACGTGGGATGGTAAGTCGACTAGCCAGTCAGCAATGGGCGCAAACATTAATATACCTATAGGTACATATTATTATACCCTAGAGTGGGGCAAGAACAAATTAACACAAAAAACAGGCTGGTTGTATATCATTGACAATGATCAATTGGGAAAGTATTGAGGAAATCACAGTGTAGGAGAAAAACAGAAAATATTGCACAAACGGAATTCTAGTCATATATGCGTCAGTAGCTACAGCCGATTGTACGTTATACGAAACTAAAAATTTAGGCGTTAACTATAAACGGAACGGCTTAACCAGAGTTGGTCCTGGCCGCGAAACTCTGGAAAATAGAGGAATAGCGGCAACAAATGATTGGAACTGATTAATAACAACTTTAGAATAACTTGAAAATTACAACTATTTATATGCCAATGTTCATTCCAGGATATACATTTTAAATCCCCAAGATTTTACTAATTGACCTTAACCATGAAAAAAGTAATTACCTATACCATTTTGTTGTTCACGTTTTTTGCGAGCGCTCAAGACCTGACCAATGAATCGATGTCTCCGTCCGAGACCTCAGAACCTCAAGAGAGTTTTGCGGATGCGGCTGAAGAAAATGGTATCGCCTTCAGAACCTTCTCCGATATGAGGGAAGTGCACAATGGTTACTATGCCGTTGCAGCTGTATTGAGCAAGACCAAAAATCTCAAGAAGACAGTAAGGAAATATAATCGCCAAGGTTTTGGTGCGGGATTTATCTCGAATCCCGACAGTGGCCTTAATTATATTTACCTAAATCATTATGCCGAATGGGAAGATGCCATTGCTGACATAAGTTCTGATTTTGACGGCGCCTACGAAGACGATGTTTGGCTGATGGAAGTAATTGATGGAATTCCACTTCTTGAAACTATAGTAAAGGAAGATACCGATGTGATAGAATCGCCTTCTGTAAACATAAAAGAAAATACTAGCGATTCGAATACAATGGCCCAGAATAAAGAATCGGAATCCACCACTCCCATCTCTGTATTCAATGACAATACACAATCTATTCAAGACGAATCTAATGTGGATGTCGATGTGGATGAAGTTACTTATGACATGTTAAACGATATTAAAAATATCGACAGTCCGGAAATTGCGTCATCTAATAGCAAAAGCAAGTTGGTACAAAAAGCCGACAGCTATTTCAACATGATGTGGTACGCTGAGGCTGCAGAACTATATGAACAAGCGTTGAGAAAAGGTGAGAACAATACTGATCAAATCGTTCAAAAAGCTGCAGAAGCCCATTACTTTAATACGAATATGGAAAAAGCGTATGAATGGTACCATAAGCTATATGAAAAGCAGGGCAAAGATCTTTCAGTTCAAAATACCTTTCGGTATTCCCATGCACTAAAAGGGACCGGTAAATATGCCCGTGCTAAAAGACTTATGCGTCTTTATAATAAAAAAATGAGCAGGGGTGAAGGAGAAATAGCCGATTCAGCGATAACCGCAAATGAAATGGTACTCGACAATATCTTGGCCGCTAATCCTGATTATGAGATCAAGAATCTTGCGATAAATACTGAATATTCTGATTTCTCACCAATGTACTTAGACAGCACTCAAATAATTTATGCGTCTGCCAAAGACTCCTCTTTTCTTAAAACAAGAAAGTATAAATGGAACGATCAACCCTATTTGGATCTTTATTCTGCAAAAATAAATGAGGAGACCAACGACCTAACACCAACTTCAAGACTTTCGAAAAAGGTGAATACAAAGTACCATGAGGCCTCGGTGAGTTTTTCACCAGACCAAACCAAAATGTATTTTACTCGAAATAACTACGGGAAGAAATTAAAACGTGACAAAAATGGTGTAAATCATTTGAAGATCTATGTTTCGAATCTTGTAGACGGAGAATGGAGCGAAGCCCAAGAAGTGCCGTTTAACAGCGATGATTATTCTACGGGACACCCGGCTCTAAGTCCCGACGGGAAAAAGCTATACTTTGTTTCCGATATGCCCGGCAGTATCGGCAAAACCGACATTTTTGTAGTAGATGTTCTAGATGGGGGGCAATTTTCCGATCCCAAGAATCTTGGACCAGAAATCAACACGGAACGTAGAGAGATGTTTCCGTATATAAATTCGAACAAATTGTTCTTTGCCTCAGATGGTCATGTTGGCCTTGGTGGTTTAGACGTTTTTGAAGTGGCTTATAGCGAGGAAGAAGGTTTTGGTGAGGTGAAAAATATGGGGAAACCTGTAAATAGTAATAGAGATGACTTCTCGTATATTGCAGATGATAAAGATCTTAACGGCTATTTCGCTTCAAATCGAAAAGGAGGGAAAGGCGACGATGATATCTATTCCTTTGAAAGAACGCCTGAAAATCTGAACGCCATTGCAGGAATCGTAAAGGAAGTAGTCACTGACAGTCTTTTGCCAGAAGCGAATGTACAGTTATTAGACGAAGATGGCAATCTTATCCAAGAAGTAACAGTAGGGGAGGACGGTAGTTTCTTATTTGAGGACCTTGAAAGCAATACTAAATATACTCTTCGGTCGAATCGTGATGGTTACTTAGAAACCATGGTTGACGTAGCATCCAAAGACAATGAGTTGATAAATCAGGATCTAGAGATGAAGCGTTTTGAAGAAATGATTGCGGAGGAAGCCGACGGTGTTAAGAAGATTGATCTGGAGATGATTTACTTTGACTTTGATAAATCCTATATTCGTAATGATGCCGCAGCAGAGCTCGATAAACTTGTGGAACTTATGATAGAGTATCCGAATATGGTAATAAAGGTAGAATCCCATACAGATTCTCGTGGATCTGCCCAATACAACAAATACTTGTCTGACAAACGTGCAAAATCTACAAGAGATTATATCATATCGCAAGGAATCGACGCTAGTAGAATTCAGAGCGCCACAGGATACGGTGAGGAAATGTTGTTGAACGAATGTAACGGCCGAGTGCGTTGTAGCGAAGAGGAGCACTTTAGAAACAGACGCTCCGAGTTCATTATCGTTGACATGTAGTTCGGTTCATTGCAAATTACAATCCATATATAGCCATCCTTTGACAAGGATGGCTTTCTTATGTTCGATGTTTAAAATATACTATTCGGTATGTCAATAGCATCTATTCTTTCGCATTGGTCAAAAGCCACTTTCACAACCTGAAAAGCACCTTTCACAACAAAATTCATCGACAAAATACCTAAATATCAGATTATCAGTTATATATATAATTAAACTCTTGTGTAACCCCAAAT
This sequence comes from uncultured Flavobacteriaceae bacterium, assembly GCA_938017825.1. Classification (GTDB taxonomy): domain Bacteria; phylum Bacteroidota; class Bacteroidia; order Flavobacteriales; family Flavobacteriaceae; genus Pelagihabitans. The sequence goes on along the minus strand of CALIJE010000040.1, from coordinate 52,175 downwards.
CCAACCCGTTATGAAAAACGTACTACTTATCAAACAAATCTATTCAGAAGCGTTTAGAAATCTAGGCCACATGTTCATTGCATCTTACTTTAAGGTGTTTTCATGGTTTTGCTTCGCAATTTTGGGTGTTGTTGTCTACGCCTTTTTTTACAGATTATTTACCGGCTTCGTATTCGTTTAAGACCAGATAACCAACTAAAGCATTAAAAGGCGACCACTACAAAGTGGTCGCCTTTTATGTTTACACGTTTTAACGAAGGATCCCCCAATCGAATTAATGGAAAATAAACGCGGAAGGAGTTGTCCTAGAAGAGCGATCAACCAATTGAGAATCGTTGAGTCGAATTTTTCGTATGTATTCGGCTTTGTCTGATAAACATCCTATTTTTCAGAATCGAACCTTATGGTTTTTAAGATAGCCTCCAATTCAAACATATAGTCTCTTTTGGCCGTCGCTGGAGCAAACGTAAAGCCTTCTACGACCATTTTGCGTTTATTCTCAGGGTCACTTATAATATAGGTGATAAACGGGCCTGCCATCGCATAATTTTTGATGTCCCACCACCCTTTAACCTCGGCCGCCTTCTTACCGGCTATTTCGATTGGAAATACATGGGGCGCAAAAGCTGGTTCGGTTCGCATATGGGTAATTTTTCCGGGAACGTCAGTTCCTGGAATATAGGTTTCGCCAATTGAATCGCGCATTCGAACAATGTCTTTTACTAAGGTAGAATCGGCCCGAAAACTGTCTTCTGGCATCGTGTAGGCAATGATGTTCAAATGACCTTCACGAACATTTCGAAAAAACCATACGAAATTATCTTCCTGCCTACCCACACTATAGATAGAAGGTATGTCTAGGGAAATATCATATTTTTCTTCGAGCACCCCCTCTTGGTTCAAGGATTTAAGAAAACGCTTTTGGGACTCTTCAATTTCAAGATTACGAAAAGCAGCGATCATCGCTTCGGCCTGTGCATCTATATTCGCCATGAGTTCATCATTAGTGCGGCCTTTTACCACCCCCACCTTCTGAGGGGAGGCATACATATCTGTCTTAATATGGCCTAAATCCAAACTATCTTTCTGAACATACAGAATGGAACGAGACTTTCGGGTTGTTCCACTAAAGGCCTTGGGTGGAAAATGGTTGATACTGAAAATGGGTTCATCCCAAGTAAGACCTATTACCGAAGAGGCAAAATGCTCTCGTACCTTATCCCCTACTTCCCCTTTCCACAATTGATCATCCATCACCACGACCAATGAATTAATAGGTCCTATACTTTTAGGGAGATAGCGCTTATTATTGCCTAAATCCTTGCAAGAAAAGACAAGCAACAAGCTTATGACGACTAAGGTTCTAAAAATTTTCATTTCCTTCGGCTTTTTAAGATGGGCATTCACACAATTTAAGTTTGGTGCCCGGCTTTAAGTTCTTACCACTAATACCGTTCCATTTTTTCAAATTGTCGACGGAAACACCAGGATATTTCCTAGAGATAGTCCAAAGCGAATCACCCCGGCGTACCGTGTGAACCTTTACGCCTGCAGGAATCGTCTGTTTACTGACGGATGCAGTGGTGGTGCTTTTTCGAATCGCCCCACGCTTTCTCGGATAAATCGTTAGGCGTTGGCCAATTCGCAAATTGTTGCTTCGAAGTCCGTTCCATTGTTTAATCTGACTGACCCGTACACCATATCGTTCTGCAATTTTTCCCAGAAAATCACCGCTACGAACCTTATAACGAATACGTTCTTGGGATGCTTGGGAGACCAACTTGGGCAAGGGGCTTTCCTTACTCTCAAATTCTTTCTTTACATATGCATAGATCTGTTCTTCGTTCGCCACGAATTTCCCCATAACGTTTTTCGGTAATCTAAGGGCATAGTTCTTTCCTGCTATAAACGGAATCACATTCAGTTTATATGAGGGATTCAAGACCTCTAGCTCCTTGACACTGATATCGGTCAACTTGGCGATTTGATCGAACGTAATCATACTCTTTACGTGAACGGTGTCGGTAATAAAGTAAGGACGTTCGGCCTTTATATGCTTGAGGCCGTGTTCCTCTGCATATTCAAAAAGATACATGGTAGCCAAAAATGCAGGTACATACCCCGCAGTCTCGCGTGGCAAATTTCTGCGTATATTCCAATAATTTTTATAGCCTCCCGATCTTCTAATGGCCTTGTTCACATTGCCGGGGCCCGAATTGTACGCCGCAAGGGCCAAATCCCAATCTTCATAAATCCCATAAAGTCTAGTCAAATACCTGCAGGCGGCCTCCGTTGATTTTATGGGGTCGCTACGCTCGTCAACATAACTATTGATATCCAATTTCATTTCACGACCGGTGCCATACATAAATTGCCATAAGCCAGTTGCGCCGACTCGGGATCTTGCCCGTGGGTTTAGGGCAGATTCGACGATAGCTAAGTATTTCATCTCGATTGGGATATCATAATTGTCTAGCTGTTGTTCAAACAAAGGAAAATAGAATTGGCTTACAGTGATCATACGCTCCATCAATCCGCTTTTGCGTTTTAAAAAGGATCTGATTACACTCTCCAGTGATGGATTGTACGCCACATTGAACGGGGTCTTCTGATTTAATCTAGACAGGCGCGCTTTAAGCGTATCGGTAGGAAGGTCAAAGACATAATGATCTGTATTGTCATTGGTTGCGCCGGTGTTGTTGGCCACCTCATCGTACATGTCGTCAAAAAGTGCAGCAGCCTCATACAACTGTCTCATCCAAATACTGTCGTATTTTGCAGCCTCAGGGTGGTCCTCAAGACCGTATGTGTTCTTATCCCTGTCTTGGGTAAACGTTAGTGGTGCGTCGTTCAATGGAACTAGGGTGTTTGTTTTGGTCGTATCTAAAGGAATATCTTTAGCCTCAATAATCCTTAGCTCATTTTGATTCTTGGGAACAGAATCATGTTGCTGGGCACGAACCACAAAAACACCTGCTAAGAGGAGTGCAAAAGAGAGCAGCTTCATCTTTTTTGTCATCATAATCATGAAAAGTTTTCAGGGAAGGTGAACGAAAATCGGGTATTTTTTCGAGAGAATGAAATTTTATTACAATTTATGGCCACTAAAATTCCCCTTGGCCTATACAACCGATAACGACCTAATTACGCCATTATTGCAGCTATCCCTGGCAAGGTTTTCCCCTCTAGACTTTCAAGCATCGCCCCGCCTCCTGTGGAAACATAACTCACTTTATTCTGAAAACCGAACTGTTTGACAGCAGCTACTGAATCACCCCCGCCAACCAACGAAAAGGCTCCATCTTGCGTAGCTTCGTCTATGGCATCGCCGATAGCAATGGTGCCTTTATTAAAGCTATCCATCTCGAAAACACCAATCGGACCATTCCATAAAATGGTCTTGCTTTGGGTGATTACATTTCTAAAGTTCTCTATAGTTCTTGGTCCGGCGTCGAGACCTTGCCATCCATCAGGTATCTTGTCTACATCAACGACCTGGGTGTCCGCCTCGTTTGAAAAATCGTTCGCCGCCAAAACATCAACTGGTAAGTGCACTTGTACGTTCCGTTCCGTCGCCTGCTTCAGAATTTCCAAAGCCAACGGCATCTTGTCATCTTCACAAATTGAGTCCCCTATGTTTCCGCCTTTGGCCTTAACGAACGTATACGTCATTCCACCCCCAATAATCAAGTGGTCAACTTTATCCAATATGTTTTCAATGATGGTGATTTTCGAGGATACTTTTGCGCCACCCAGAATAGCCAACACTGGTTTTTCACCCGTGCGCATCACTTTTTCTATTGCGTCGATTTCCTTCGACAGCAAGGATCCAAAACATCTTTTATCTGGAAAAAATTCTGCAACGATGGTTGTAGAGGCATGCGCTCTATGCGCAGTGCCAAAAGCATCATTGACATATATATCTCCCAAAACCGCAAGTTGTTTGGCAAAATCTCTGTCCCCATTGGTCTCTTCCTTATGAAAGCGCAGGTTCTCGAGCAACAAAACTTCTCCGGGGTGCATAGCTGCAACTGCTGTTTCAGCTTCAGATCCTACACAGTCATTCACAAATTTCACCTCGACCCCAATAATCTCCGAAACCTTTGAACAGATATGTTTCAAGGATAGATCGGCATTTTTTTGCCCTTTTGGTCTTCCTAAGTGCGACATCAATACTGCGCTTCCGCCATCTTCCAATACTTTTAAGATAGTTGGCTTAGCCGCTTCAATGCGATTGGTGTCGGTCACCATGAGATCATTATCCAATGGAACATTAAAATCTACCCTGATCAGGGCTTTCTTGTTGTCAAAATTGAAATCGTTGATGGTTTTCATAAAAAATGAGTGTTAAAGCGAGGCAAATGTACACATATCTATGTTTTGGAGAATCAAACATGCCTCAAAAAGGCATATAAATCCTGATTATCCAATTTACCGATTGGTATTTTATTGAATTTGCAATTTTGGCCGACAAGACCTCAAATAGGGTATCACATGGCCTTGTATTTTCCCTATATTTGAAGGATGTTGTTCAAAGATATTTTAGGGCTTTCGCATATTAAAAACCACTTGATGACAAGTGCGGATTCTGGTCGCATTTCGCATGCACAACTATTCGTTGGTCCGGAAGGTTCAGGTACTTTACCTATGGCATTAGCGTATGCCCAATATATAATTTGTGGAAATGCCGGCGGTGAAAATGCTGGTAAAAATGACTCTTGTAATCTCAAATTCGGATCGATTTCGCACCCCGATATGCACTTTGCTTTTCCGGTTTCGAACAGTGAAAAAGTGAAAAGCCATGCGGTAAGCAATCATTATTTGCACGAGTGGCGAAGCTTTCTTTTAGAGCAACCATATGGCAATTTGTTCGATTGGTACCGACTAGTCGGTATTGAGAAAAAACAGGGGCAAATTGGTGTTGATGAAGCTCAAGATATTGTAAAGAAACTTTCGCTTAAATCTTATGAAGGAGGATATAAGGTTATGTTGATTTGGATGGCTGAAAAAATGAACGGAAGTGCCGCCAATAAGCTTCTGAAGCTGATTGAAGAGCCTCCGGAGAAAACCGTTTTCATCCTGGTTTCAGAAGACGAGGAACAGCTATTACAGACTATTCGGTCTAGATGCCAGATTCTTCATTTTCCACCTTTATCGGAAGAAGCAATAAGTACAGCTTTAGAGGAAAAAGGACTACCAAAATCCGAAGCCAAAAAATTGGCACATGAAGCAAATGGCAACTTTAATAAGGCGCTTGATTTGATGAACAAGGATTCGGAGGATCTGGTTTTCGAAAAGTGGTTTGTACAATGGGTAAGAAGTGCGTTCAAAGCAAAAGGCAATAAGGGGGCAATTCACGAATTGATTATGTGGGGAAATGAGTTGGCCGCTACCGGGCGGGAAACTCAAAAGAACTTTCTACATTATTGCATTGCGATTATTCGACAGGCAATGCTTATCAATTTCAATGCAAAAGATTTGGTTTATATGCAGCTTCATGTTGACGGATTTCAATTGGAGAAATTCGCTCCTTTTATCCATGAAAACAATATCGTTGATATTACCCAAGAATTGGAAGACGCCATCTATCATGTGGAGCGAAATGGCAATTCTAAGCTCATTTTTACCGATCTTTCAATAAAATTGACCCGTTTATTACATAAAAAGGCGGCCTAAATAAATCTGAACGACAAAATAGACCTTGATGAACGACACTGTACTTAATAACGCGACCCAATTACTCCTTTTGCTTTTTATGGTCATCACATTTTTACAAAGCGGCCTCGACAAAGTATTCGATTGGGGTGGAAATTTGTCTTGGCTAAAAAGCCATTTTGAGAAAAGCCCATTAAAGGGTACAGTTCCTTTTTTGTTAGCAGTGGTTTTGTTGGTTGAGCTAGCGGCAGGCCTGTTGTGTGCGGTTGGCTTTTTTCAGATAGTCGGCGGTGGCTCGTCTACCCTGGCCTTCTACGGTGCAATTCTATGTTGTATTTCGCTATTAATGCTATTGTTCGGGCAGCGCATGGCTAAAGACTATGCAGGTGCGATGACAATAGCAGTGTACTTTGTACCAGCAATTTTTTTGGTTTTCTTGCTACAGCCTTAAAAGAAAAAGCCCAGCATTTCAGCTAGGCCATCACATCTTTATGTGTACTCTTTACTTTTTGAACTTATCGTTCAAAATCTTGAGAATTTGGTCTGTTAGATCATTGGCATCCGTACCGTACAAAACAGCGCCAGTATCTCCTCCTCCAAGAATATATGAGTAGCCCTGTGCTTTACCATAGGCCTTAATTTCTTTCTTAATAGTACTAATGATACTATCGCGTTCGGTTTGTTGTAGCGTGGTAAGCGCTTGCTCTTCTTGCTGCAATTGCTGTCCCATAAACTGGCCTCTTTGCTGCATCAACCCGTATTCTTCTTGTGCTTTGGCTTGATTCATTTTTTGCGCCCTTGTTTGAAAGGCCTGCATCTCTAATTGAAAGGCCTGCGAAATACTATCGCGTTTTTTCGTCAAGGCATCGACCTTGATTTTAAACTTAGCCGCACTTTCTTTTTGTTCTTCGTAATCCTCCATGATTCTCACGCTATCAACATATCCCATTTTTTCCTGTTGGCAAGAAGCCATAACACACAGTACAACCAACAACATTAGTTTTTTCATAATCAAATTTTTCTGTATTGAATCGGCGCAAAAATAGGAAAGCTTTTTTAATGTGTCCTAACGAATTGAATTTTATGTGATCTTTCCGTAAACCGACTTTTTTTATATCTATCGAAGGTCATCAGTTTTATTTATGGGAACAGGTCAATTCTATTTGTTTCGTCTATGAAAATCATCTTCTAAAACAGCCTTTAGAAAAGACTTTGGCAAGAAGAGGCTCGTACGGACACGAAACTGAGTAAAACGCTAGGAAAAAGGCTTAAAACGTGTTTTAGACCTTTTGAAGGATATAGATGTGCGAAGAGTATTCTTTTGTTCCCCAGGCCTTTATATTGGAGTACAGTCCGATGCACATTGCTTTAAAAAAGTTCTGTCTTTTCGATTTGTATTTTTCGGAAAGCAGGCTCACATAAAAGGAGTCAAATATCATTGGTTTTGTTTTGACCAGTTTAAACCCGAAGGGTTCGAACATTTTCTTAATGGCTCCTCTAGAAAAATGCCATAGGTGTCTTGGTACATCATAAGCCGCCCAATACTCTTTATAATGCCTGGCATCAAACGATTTAAAATTTGGCACGGCAATGACTAGGGTTCCCTCCTCCTCTAACTTACTCGCCAGCATTTCGATATATTCCTCTAAATCGGGCAAATGCTCAAGTACGTGCCAAAGTGTGATAATCTGAAATTTTTGGTTTTCGACCTGAGACAGATTCGAAAGTAGTTCAATACCCTTTTCGCTAGATTTATTGCGTGCATTTGAATTGACTTCCACGCCAACGATTCTCCAGCCCTCTTGCTTGGCGGTTGCTAAAAAATCTCCGGTGCCCGCACCGAGATCCAAAAGCGTTTTCGTGCCGTTGGCGTAGCGCGAAATCAATTTCACCTTTTTGGTCAAACTGAGCCGTTTGACCATATGATAAAGCTTGTCTACCAATGAAGTCCTAGAATCGGTATGGGAAATATAAGAATCACTTTCGTAATACCGCTCCAAATGTTCAGGTCTTGGATGGGTAATAAGCATATCAAGAACCGTGTCATGATGCAATTCAAATTCTTCTTTGGTAACGGAATGATCTTTAGTTCTTAAATACGACTTCATTATAATTGTGCGTAGCGAGGTATTCCTGTTTTAAGGCTCGAAGATACTTCAAAACTACTTCCCTTGAAAGGGCGCCAGCGGCAAGACAGTCTTTTTCGGAGTCACTATATACTTCTATTGCTACATACCAATTTTCTCTTCTTCGTATGTCGTCCTCACCACTATAATCTTCTAAAGGATTATCACTACCTAAGGCAGCACCGATAAAAAGTTGTGTGAACATTGGTGCCAAATTCAATGTTTTGTCTGGTATCTCAACCTCATACCAGGCAAAAAAGTATTGTTCCCTATCAACTACAAATGGTATGTCGTCATACACATTGCTGTCGTTCAAATGAAATTTCATATTCACATAATTGTAAAAATGATGTTCTTCTTTCGGGTTTTCGAAGATGAACATTTGCCGTTTAGAAAGGCTTCGTTTAAACTTCTTTCCCTTCGTGACCTTATGGTCCTCAATTTTGGGCGCCACCCTCAAAGGAATGCAGGATTGAACAACAAATAGTAACGAAATCAAGAGAAGTACTGAACGCATTTTTTTGCCTGATTATAGTTGTCGAATCTAGCTATCAACAACTGAGCCATAAAAGTGTTTCAGCACAAAATAGTACATATCGAAAAAATTGTTCCACGTGGAACAATTCTAGTTCTTTTCACGTAATTCAATACCCAACAAGTCGGAAAGTGCCTCTGCCTTTAGCCGCGCACCTTGTAAGGAACTTGTTCTGTAAACGGTAAAATGCTTGTTCCCATTGAACAAGCGAATAGCATAGGTCTCGCCCGATCTTTCCTTACCTAGACTTGCCACTGGGCCCCACTCTGCACCTTGTTTATACCTTGCCTTCACAACACACAAATATTCCGAATATAGAATATGAAGCTTGGCCCTAAATAGGCTGAGACCAAATAGCCCGAAATGCTTTTTGGCAACACCGTCTGACACTATTTCATATGATATTGAATATCCTAACAAAAGCAAACCCAGCAAACCCATGACCACAAGTTGACTCAATGAGCCAGCACCTTCTGCTAGAAACCATAACACAAATACTAAGAACATCGTGCCCAAAATAATTACCGTGAGCGGCTTCTTCTGCCGAAAAAATAAGGACTTTTTCATCGGCCAAGGTACACGAGCAAAACACTAATATCTGATGGGTTTACACCACTGACCCTAGCCGCCTGTGCTATCGTCACTGGCTGTATGGCGTTCAATTTTTCCCGCGCTTCGTACGAAAGGGATTTTAATTTTGAATAATCGAATTCTCTAGGGATCTTAACGTTTTCCAATCGCTGCAACTTATCCGCATTGTTCTTCTCCTTCGCGATATAACCAGAATATTTGACTTGAATTTCAGTTTGCTCACGCACCTCTCTATCAAGCCCATTCGTTTCTACAAAATCAGCTACGGAATTCAATTGCATCATGTGCTCCATCGTAACCTGTGGCCTTGAAAACACTTTGAACATCCTATCACTTTGCTTCACCAAGGAAGTGCCTAGTTCCTCTAAAATAGGATTGATATCTGCTGGCAAAACACTTGTGTCCTTAAAAAACTTAACAAAGGAATTGGATTTACTGAGCTTGTGCTCCATTCGCTCTAAACGCTCCTTTTTGGCCAGACCTAGCGCATAGCCTTTTGGGGTTAATCTTAAGTCTGCATTATCTTGTCGCAGTAAGGTCCTATACTCTGCTCTTGAGGTAAACATCCGATACGGCTCCTCTGTGCCTTTGGTAATCAAATCATCTATAAGCACACCAATATAAGCTTCATCCCTCTGCAGCGTAAACGCCTCTTTTTCATTGACCTTCAAATGAGCATTAATCCCTGCCATGAGTCCTTGGGAGGCCGCTTCCTCATATCCTGTAGTGCCATTGATTTGACCTGCGAAATATAGATTTTCAACCAATTTGGTCTCAAGCGTATGCTTCAGTTGGGTGGGCGGAAAATAATCATATTCTATTGCATAGCCCGGCCTAAAAAACTTGACCTTTTCAAAACCCTTTACCGCACGTAAAGCTCGTGCTTGCACATCCTCTGGCAAAGAGGTTGAAAAACCGTTCACATACACCTCAACCGTATCCCACCCTTCTGGTTCTACAAAAATCTGATGGCTATCCTTGTCAGCGAATCTATTGATCTTGTCCTCTATGGAAGGGCAGTATCTAGGGCCGATACTCTTTATTCGACCATTAAACATTGGGGAGCGATCAAAGCCTTCACGAAGCATCTCATGAACCATGGAACTTGTATGCGTCATGTAGCAATCGCGCTGCCGTTCTAAGACAGGTGTCTTCAAATAGGAAAACTTCTCCGGTTCTGAATCACCAGGCTGTGGTATCATTACAGAATAATCCAAAGACCGGCCATCCACTCTTGGTGGCGTACCCGTCTTCATTCTACCACTGTCAAAGCCTAGATCGAGCAATTGCTCCGTAATACCCGTAGAGGCCTTTTCCCCCGCTCGACCCCCACCGAGCTGTTTTTCTCCAATATGAATCAATCCGTTCAGAAAAGTGCCATTCGTAAGTACTACGGACTTGGCGCGAATTTCAAGTCCTAATGATGTCTTTACTCCGCTAACTTTTCCGCTCGTAACCGTGATCCCCGTAACCATCTCTTGATAAAAATCACAGTTAGGCGTCTTTTCGAGAAGTAAGCGCCACTCTTCTGCAAATCGCATGCGATCGTTTTGTGCACGAGGACTCCACATAGCCGGACCTTTTGATTTGTTCAGCATTTTGAACTGTATGGCAGACTTGTCCGTTACAATTCCACTATAACCGCCAAGGGCATCAATCTCACGAACAATCTGTCCTTTAGCAATTCCGCCCATAGCAGGATTACAGGACATTTGACCAATAGTCTGCAAGTTCATTGTAATCAACAAGGTTTTAGACCCCATATTCGCGGCTGCGGCAGCTGCCTCAGCACCAGCATGGCCACCACCCACAACAATCACATCATATTCGTTTGTAAACATCCCTAGTATCCTAACTAATGTTCCACGTGGAACAGTTTAATCATTTCATCTTCTTTATGCCTCATCAGATTCTGCTCTGACTCGGTCTTGTCATTATATCCTAACAAATGCAATACTCCATGCGCCATTACACGCAATATTTCTTCTTCAAACCGAACGTTATATTTGTCCGAATTTTCTTTCACGCGGTCAATTGAAATAAAAATATCCCCTGCAGTTAAGGCTTTCTCGGAATAATCGAAAGTAATGATGTCGGTAAAAGTATCATGATTCAAAAACTGTCGATTTTTCTCTAACAAAAACGTGTCCGTACAAAAGATGTAATCGAGCCTTAAATCAGCTCCTCCTTCTAGCCTGACTATCTTTTCAAGCCACAACTTATACTTTGGTTCATGAATAAGTTCAAAATCAATTTCATAGTGAAATTCAATCATTGCTCTTAAAATATTCCTTGACTTTGTTTTGAAAATTGCGGCGCAAAGGTAGCGCTTCTCTATTCAAAATTTCAATTTCATCCCTGTCTTTCTTCAGAGCGTCCGGTCTTGTGGTTATCGGATTCCGGAAATTCTTATCGTTCGCATTACTCTCCCTTTCAGGTTTCTTTCCTTGCTTCATCGCAGCGTTCTTCAACTTCAAAAGCTCATAATTGATTGTATTGATTTTCGTAAGGCCACGTTGGGTAACTCCATTCTCCAGTAAATCGTTCTCGAAATCCTCCATTTGCCGTAAAAGCTTTTTTCCTAAATTTCGATCACTGTTGTTGATCATATCCTCCAATTGTTTTTCCAATTGTTGTCGCAATTGTTGCTGCGCCTTATAGATCTCGTAAATTTCTTGTAATTCGGCCTCGGTTGGTTCACCTTCTCCATTGCCAGAACCGCCTTGTCCGTTGCCTTCTCCTTTCGACTTTCCATTACCGTTTTTACCTTTGCCGCCTTCTCCGTTTTCTCCTCCCTCGCCCTTGCCGTTCTTGCCTTTTTGCCCGTTCTCACCTTGTCCTTCAGCTCCTTCCTCTCCTCCTTGTTCACCCCCTTGTTTGCCTCGTCCGCTTTGACCTTCTCCTTCTCCTCCGCTTTGGGGTTGTCCTTGGCCCTCCTGGCCCATTCCGTTCATTTTACCCTTCAACTCCCCTTGTTTTTGAATAATATCGGGCAATTGAAAACCTTCTGAACTTTGCCCCGACCCAGAACCTGATTGCATACTGCTGTTCATATTATCGAGAACGTTTGCCAAAAAATCGGCCAAACTATTCGAGGCGGTAAGCACGTACTTTTGAGCAGACGCTCCTTGATAAATTTGACTCTCCGCAAGACGTTCTAGCGACTTATCGATATTATAGTATACCTCGGTAATTTGCTCATTTACGAAATCAGCTAACTCGGCCTGCCTCAGGGACAAGGCAAAAAGACTATCATCAACATGTTCAAATAAACTTCTAAGTTCTTGCTGTTCTCGTACAACGCTAGAAAATTGGGGAATGTCACCCTCGGCATTTCTTAGGGTTTCGTACAGTCCTTCTTGTTTAAAGGAAAAGGTTATGAGGTTCTCCAATATCTGTCTGAGCATTTCGGCATCTTCTGCCACAGAAGAACCTCCCGATGCTCCGCCGGCCGATGATTGTTCTAACTCTTTGCTCATTTCTTTCATCTTCTCTGCAGCAGATTTCTGTTTTTGCGAAGCCTTCTCTGCCATTTTCTCTTTCTCCTTCGACTCCGATGACTCTTCCGCCCCTTCGTGCTTGTTGATTTGCTCGAGCGCCTCTTTTTGGTCCTCTTTTACGCCCTCTTGCTTTTTCTTGTCCACCTTTAAGTCCATGGGTTTTTGAAGATCCTGATTGTCCTTTTCAAGTTCATTCAATGCTTCCGCTATTTTATTAAACTCCTCGTTCAATTTTTGCTGTTCATCATTCGAAAAATCCTGCCCCGCCTTAAGTTCAGACAGAAGCTCTTGTTTCTTTGCCAAAAGCTCTAAATCCTTTGCCAGCTGTGCCGCTTTTTCGGTAACATAATATCGTTTGGTCAGCTCAAGTATCTGCTCTAAACTCCGCTGACTATTTTGCTGCTTTTTGGCAAGTTCCTCTAAACGTTGCGCCAGCTCTTCCTTATTAATTTTGTCCGATATCTTTTGAAGTTCTTCTAGTAATTTTGCATTCTTTTCGGCCTCCTTTTCTTGCCGCTCCAAACGCTCCTGTAACAATTGATTCTGCTTGTCGTCTTTTGCGTCTTTTTGCAGGTTCTCCTTTAGGTCCTTGCTGAACTTTTGCATCATACTCTCTTGCTGCTCCTGTTTCTGCAAAAAATCCCTGATTTGATTCTGATCATTAAAATTCAGCTGTTTCTTTTCTTTCTGTTCTTGATTTAATTCCCTTAACGTTTCTTTCTGTTCCTTAAATTTCTCCAAGGACTTGTCCATGTTCTTGATCAAACGTTGCTGCGATTCCAATTCCTTGTTCTTTACTTGATTTTCATCTAGTAAGGCCATTGAAAACACTTGGCTTTTCATAGTTTTTCCTTTGTGAATAGCGTCGTTATCGGTAGCCTCAAAATAGAAGCTATAATTCTTCCCTTCTTCCAATTGAAGCCCCGAAGGAAAGGTGTAATAGAACTGCTTAAAATTCGCATTGGGCTGTTCAATCAAGACTTGCTGTTTTGCATCCTCATCATCATCCGGATAACATACTAGACGAATACTTTTCAATTCATAATCATCAGTAGCTTCACCGGCATAATAAGACAGGTTCGGATTAAGAGAATCCAAGACCTGCCGCGCCTTTATTGTAGGATATGCATCTCGAATAACGCTTAACCGATAAGCCAGCTTTTCATAATCTTTGACATTTGTATTCGATGTGGCCAATTCATATGAAAGATCGGCGTACACATTTTTGGAAAGAGCGAACAATTCCTTTTCCTTACTAAAGGCCAAAGTGGTGTCTTTGGTAAGTAATTCAATGTTCTCGGTATGCTGGCCAACAATTTCCCAGGTAACTCTTGTGCCTTCCGGAATTGTCGCGTTTCCAGTACCTTTAAGCACTTCAGAAGAACGGTTCGTGTAGTTCGGATAGTTCAATTTCACCTTGAAATCCTGAATTGACGGCGTTCTAAGGGCATTTAGGCGATATTCCTGTGAACGAACGCCATTGGCCGTAAAATAGAAGTCTGTCTGCTTTAAAGGAGGTGTAAAAGTGTATTGGTAGATACCGTTTTCTTGTGGCAGCACCGATTCTTTTCCTTCTATACTAATGAAAACCGCTTTGGGGCGTACCTCGCCAACCGTAGTCAATTCCAAGGTTAACGCTTCGGTATCCAAAACATCAAGCTTGTTCGATAGTAGTTTAAAACTAAAGGGAGCAGGCGGTTCATATGCCATGTCGTAATTTACAACCCGATTCGCGGATCCGAAAAAAGAACTCAGGTTGCCACTCAGCCAAATTAAACCAAAAATCAAAAACGGAACTACCAAATACTTCGCGTACCTTAAATTCTCGGAAAAGTCAACGGCCTTCACAAAAGGAACCGGATGTAGACGTTCCGAGCGCTGTGCAATACTAGCCAACAACAATTCGGATTGGTTTTTGTCTTCCGCCAAATCCAACAGATTATATAACTTGTCCCCTACATTGGGAAAGTGCATGCCTATCAACAGGGACGCTTCTTTGTTACTAATACCCCTACGTAGCTTAAATAGGTAAAAAAGAGGTGTGGCAATGTATTTGTAAAGCAAGAATGCTTCTACACCAATGAATACCAATAAAAGAATAAATCGCCCGGTTGAATTCAACCAAAGAACATACTCGACTCCCATGACGACCACAAAAAACAGTAGTCCTAGGACCAAAAAAAGCAACACACCCTTTATCAACATCTTGGTATAATACCTCTTGGTAAAGGCGTTCAATTTATCGAGTATATTGTGGTAGCTATTCAATTTGAGCTATATTTAGGTCCAAGATACGCCAAAAACGTTGTGTTGACAGCCTATCTCGTTACATTTACGATGAATTTAAGAGTCGAATTAGTTGTAGTCGCCCGTTCATCATCTACCACATTAAAATGAAAGATCTTAAATACCTAGCCGCCATGACCCTGCCACTTTCAGCGGTAATTGGCCTATACTTAAAAGGACCCTGGTGTTATCTTACCCCGTTCTATGCTTTTGTAATGATTCCGGTCTTGGAAATCCTATTACCACATGATACCAGTAATCATGAAGGGGAGGTGCGCGTCGACAAATCGAAAAGCAAGCTCTTTGATTGGATGCTTTATCTAAACATTCCTGTCGTATTTGGGTTATTAGGTTATGGGCTTTGGGATGTTTCTGCGCATACGCCAGAAACCGCTGAGCTTATTGGCCTAATCTTCTCCTTGGGTATCGTTCTTGGAACCAACGGTATTAATGTTGCACACGAATTGGGTCATCGCCAAACAACCTTCGAAAGACATCTGGGGAAATTGCTACTGCTCCCCTCCCATTATATGCATTTTTATATTGAACATAATTTTGGGCATCATGCGAATGCCGCGACAAAGGAGGATCCAGCAACCGCACAATACAACCAAACGGTATATTCTTTTTGGTTTACTTCGGTTTTCAGACAATACATAAGCGCTTGGAAACTACAGTTCAAACTTCTTAAGGCGGAAAAACTGGGGTTTTATAGCATAAAGAACGATATGCTGTGGTATTCTATTTTTCAAGCAATATACTTGGCAACTGTTTACATCGCATTCGGCCCAATGGGACTACTTTTTGCCTTCTTTACAGGAATCGTAGGGTTTTTGATGTTAGAAACTGTGAATTACATTGAACACTACGGCCTTTCGCGTTCAAAGACCGCTTCAGGTAGATACGAGCGTGTGCGAGAGGTGCATTCATGGAACAGCAATCATGTTATGGGGCGTATTGTACTGTATGAATTGACACGTCATAGCGATCACCATCATAAATCTTCCAAAAAATATCAGCTTCTAGATTATCATGATATTTCTCCACAAATGCCATATGGCTATCCGACTTCCATGGTGCTTTCACTTTTACCACCTTTATGGTTCCGCTTAATGAACCCCAGAATCCCATCTGAAATGAAAATGCAAACCGCCTAAAAGCCTTTGTTTTTAGTACCTTTGCGCTTCAATAAAAAGATATGAGCCAAAGAGTCCGTGTTCGTTTTGCGCCTAGCCCTACCGGCCCCCTTCATATTGGTGGAGTGCGCACTGCTTTATTCAATTACCTTTTTGCGAAAAAACATGAGGGCGACTTCATTTTACGTATAGAGGACACCGACCAAAATCGCTATGTTGAAGGGGCCGAAGATTATATTATCCAGGCACTAAACTGGCTTGGAACTTCCTTTGATGAAGGACCGGGCAATGAAAAGAAACATGGCCCATATCGCCAAAGCGAGCGAAAGCACTTATACAAGCAATATGCCCAGGAATTAGTTGCAAATGGAAAAGCATACTATGCCTTCGACACGGCCGAAAAACTGAATTTTCATAGAACAGATCATGAGGCTAGGGGAAAGACCTTTATTTACAATTGGCACAACCGATTAAAGCTTGATAACTCCTTGTCTTTGAAACCAGAAGAGGTTCAAAAACGCATCACTTCGGGCGATGATTATGTAATACGATTTCTTACTCCCCAAGATCAAAAACTCCGTTTAAAGGATATCGTTCGAGGAGATATCGAAATCGATACCAATATCTTGGATGACAAAGTACTTTTTAAAAGTGATGGGATGCCCACTTATCATCTTGCAAATATCGTCGATGACCATTTGATGGAAATAAGCCATGTCATAAGAGGAGAGGAGTGGCTGCCATCATTAGCCCTTCACCAGCAATTGTATGATGCTTTTGGATGGGATGCGCCCAAATTTGCCCACCTGCCATTGATTATGAAACCAGTAGGCAAAGGCAAGCTAAGCAAGAGAGACGGAGAAAAAATGGGCTTTCCCGTATTTCCGCTTTCCTGGAAAGAGAGTTTGGGCTACAAAGAGGCCGGGTACTTTCCTGAAGCTGTCGTTAACTTTCTGGCCTTGCTAGGTTGGAATCCCGGAACAGAGCAGGAAATCTTTACGTTAGAAGGTTTGGTGCAAGCCTTTAGTTTGGAACGTGTCATTAAATCTGGGGCTCGTTTTGATCCAGATAAAACAAAGTGGTACAACCAACACTATCTTCAAAAGAAAGGTGATGCTGAACTGGCCGATGCATTTTTACCCCTACTTCAAAAGCACAATGTAAACACTGCGCTCACTGGCAAGGACTATGTTGAAAAGGTGGTCTCCTTGATTAAAGAACGGGCTACATTTGTTGCCGACTTCTGGGAATTGTCCCACTATTTTTTTGTAGCGCCATCTTCTTACAACGAAAAAGCGGTTCGCAAGCAATGGAAGGAGGATACTCCCCAAATACTTGGCAGACTCGTAGCCGAACTGGAGGCGGTCCCTGATTTTTCCTCTGAAATGGTAGAAGTCAAAATCAAGAAATGGATTTCTGACCAAGAACTTTCTTTTGGCAAGGTGATGCCGCCTTTGCGATTGGTACTGGTTGGCGACATGAAAGGGCCTCATATTTTTGATATTATGGCAATGATAGGTCAAAAGGAAAGTGTTTCACGTATTCAGGGTGCGATTCGAGAATTGGGTTAACCCATTACAGCAATAAGCAAGTCTATCTATTCAATAATAAATATTGTCTTTAGGGCGTGCAGGTATTGGTGTTTGTAACAATTCTAAGAAATAAGCTACTGATATGGTAAACTCTTACTATATTCAATCCTAAACTTAAAATCTAAACATTATGGGGCAATTCTTTTACATTCCTATTTTATTCTTTCTGATTGTCGTTCTTATTTCGGCATTCTTTATTGTAAAACAACAAACCGCGGTCATCATTGAGCGTTTCGGTAAATTTCAGAGTATTCGACATTCGGGTCTTCATATGAAAATTCCGCTGGTAGATCGTATTGCCGGGAGACTCAGCCTAAAAATTCAACAGTTGGATGTTATCATCGAAACCAAGACTTTAGACGATGTTTTCGTTCGCCTAAAAGTCTCTGTTCAGTATAAGGTGATTCGCGATAAGGTATATGATGCTTTTTATAAACTAGATTATCCACACGATCAAATTACGTCTTATGTTTTTGATGTGGTTCGTGCCGAAGTACCTAAAATGAAATTAGATGATGTTTTCGTTCGAAAAGATGATATTGCTATCGCGGTTAAATCAGAATTGAATGAAGCTATGATGGACTATGGGTATGACATCATCAAAACACTGGTAACCGATATTGATCCAGACGGTCAAGTTAAAGAGGCCATGAATCGTATCAACGCCTCGGAGCGCGAAAAAATAGCCGCTCAGTTCGAAGGTGATGCTGCGCGTATTCTTATTGTTGAAAAAGCAAAAGCCGAGGCAGAAAGTAAGAGATTGCAAGGTCAGGGTATTGCAGACCAGCGACGTGAGATCGCTAGAGGCCTCGAAGAATCGGTCGAAGTTTTGAACAAGGTTGGTATCAATTCTCAAGAGGCATCCGCACTAATCGTGGTCACCCAACATTATGACACACTACAATCAATTGGTCAAGAGACTAACAGCAATCTTATATTGTTGCCAAACTCTCCGCAAGCCGGGAGCCAAATGTTGAATGACATGGTGGCTAGTTTTACTGCGAGTAACCAAATTGGTGAGGCTATGAAAAAAGCAAAAAACAACAATCCGCCAAAACTAGACAAGTAACATCCAATAGCGTATTAAAAAAGCAAACCCTCTTATGCCAAATCGGCGTAAGAGGGTTTTTTTATCCAAAAGGGTCTACTAGTGCCGTTTTACATCTGTTTTAGCCATAGAGGCATTGTAGTAAAGGTTGTTGGCGGGCTTCGTCGAATCGTATTGCTAAGGAAAGAAGTGCCCTTAAAACGGCCTAAAACCAGCGGTTTCGCATAGAAAATACCGATTGCTATAATTAATCTGATAAGGAATATCGATCTTAGGTTTTTTGTTGGATTTTTGCCCAAGAATCCCGTAAGCCCACAGTTTTGTTGAAAATCAATTTGTCTGAAGTAGTATCCGGGTCTACACAGAAATATCCCATTCGCTGAAATTGAAAAGTATCCCCGACTTTGGCATTGGCCAAATGTGGTTCCAAGTATCCTGTTATGGTTTTAAGTGAATCGGGATTTACAAATTCCATAAAATCTTTGTCCTTATGCGTATCTGGACTTTCATCTGTGAACAAGCGGTCATAAATTCGTATCTCGGCAGATAGCGCATGAGCAATTGAGACCCAGTGCAATGTTCCCTTCACTTTTCTGAGACTTTCCTCGCTGCCGCTTCCGCTTTTACTTTTGGGGTCATATGTACATTGAACTTCCGTAACGTTCCCTTCAGCATCTTTGGAGCAACTTTCGGCCTTAATAATATAACCATTTTTAAGGCGTACCTCTTTCCCTAGTTTCAGTCTAAAGAATTTTTTATTTGCTTCTTCCCTGAAATCTTCCTGTTCAATATACAATTCCCTAGAGAAGGGGACCTGTCTAGTACCTGCCGATTCGTCTTCAGGATTATTCTCGGCTTCGACCCATTCGACCTCACCTTTTAGATAGTTGGTAATGACCAACTTCAAGGGGTTCAAAACGCCATGTACCCTCGGAGCCACTTTATTTAAATGATCGCGTACCTGAAATTCAAGTAGCGAAACATCTATAAGGTTATCGCGCTTCGCAATACCAATGGTATCCGCAAAATTGCGAATAGATTCTGGAGTGTACCCTCTGCGTCGCATCCCGGAAATAGTTGACATTCTTGGATCATCCCAACCGCCTACAACACCTTGTTCTACCAATTTGGCTAATTTTCTCTTACTCACAACCGTATGGCTCAAGTTCCTTCGGGCAAACTCTCGCTGCTTGGGCCGCACCTTGGCCTCATCATAAACCTGGTCTAAAAACCAATCATATAGTTCACGATGCATGGCAAACTCTAAAGTACAATACGAGTGCGATACTTGTTCTATATAGTCGCTCTCTCCATGCGTCCAGTCGTACATTGGGTAAATACACCAATCGGTATTTGTGCGATGGTGCGCCTTGTGCAATACCCTATACATAATAGGGTCTCGCATCAGCATATTGCTTGAGGTCATATCGATTTTGGCTCGCAACACATGGGTGCCTTCATCATATTCACCGGCTTTCATACCTTCGAAGAGTTTAAGATTTTCTTCGATAGAGCGATGTCGAAACGGACTTTCAACTCCGGCTTCGGTCGGTGTGCCTTTTTGTTCGGCCATTTCCTCGCTCGTTTGGCTATCCACGTAGGCTTTGCCCTCTTTGATCAATAGAACCGCCCAATCGAACAACTGTTGAAAATAGTCAGAAGCATACCTTTCGGTATCCCAATCAAAGCCCAACCATCTAACATCTTCTTTTATCGCATCTACGAACTCCTGTTCTTCCTTAGCTGGATTCGTATCATCGAACCTTAGGTTTACCGGCGCATTGTAGCGCAAGCCCAGCCCGAAATTCAAACAAATTGAGCTCGCATGGCCAATGTGCAGATAGCCATTGGGCTCTGGCGGAAACCGAAAACGAAGGGCTTCTTTTGGGAAGCCGTTTCTTAGGTCTTCTTCAATAATGTGTTCTAAAAAATTAAGTGATCTAGCCTCCTCGCTCATTCCAAAAATATTATCGTTCAAAAGTAGCAAAAATAGGCGTATAACGCCTTTTTTAAACCTGCTCACCCTAGATAAAATGCGTTTCACAACATAATTGCGGAGTGCCACAACATTAAATTCCCTGCGCGTTAATTATATAGCATATTTGTTTTTGAATCTGTTGTGACCCAAATAACGACTACTTATGAGATCAAAACCATTGAAACCCCTGAACTTTTTGCTGTTTGCAATTTTGCTTATAGCACCCTCCTTGGTAAGTGCTCAAATTATTATCAATGCACCTGAACCAGCACCCAATCAAAACCCTCCGAACAACGGGTCGGGTAGTGCGTGGACACAAATATGTGCCGGCATAAACGGTTTCAATGAATACTTTGTCGATGTAAGTTGGGTCGGCAGTCCCGATGCCAACAACGATTTCATACTTGAACTCTCCGATGCCACTGGAAGCTTTGCAGCGCCAGTACAGCTAGCGACTGAAGGTGGGCAGAACACTCCTAACGGACAATTTTATATGGAGTTTGCCATCCCAGTAGATACACAGGGCGACGGCTATCGATTAAGGGTTCGAAGTACAAGTCCTGCACGAGATGGGGCAGAGTCAGAGCCGTATGCCATGTACTACCAAGGCTACACCCAAAACTTTAATATCAGTCCCAACGGGGATGGAACGACCCCAGGAAGTATCTGTGCCGTAAATCCAATAACACTGACCGTTGACAATGTACCAAATGCAGAAACCTATAATTATCAATGGTATAGAAGCGGTACTCTTTTGCCAGGCAACGGCACGAGTATCCTTGCCGATACTAGTGGCATGTACCAAGCCTATATCGATTATGGGGCTGCGTGTACAGGTGCTAGTAATGCTTATTCAAATGTAATTGATGTGTCGCTTGGTAGCGGCAGTCAGGGCATTGCCATCAACCCTCCGACCAATACGGCCTTGTGTACCGGTCAAACCGAAACTTTGCAAATCAATATAACCAACGCCACTTGGAGCTACCAATGGTTTAAAGATGGAGCTCCGATTGCCGGCGCCACTGGTGAAAACTATATTGTAGATTCTGCTACACCAAACTTTGCAGGAGACTACCAAGTTGAAATATCGGCGACAGGCATTTGCAATGAAATGTCGGCGGCAGTAACCATGACCAACGCAGGTGGGTTTACCGTCACCAGAGATAACCCTGCCAATGTGGTAGTACTACCTTCTCAAACTGTAAGCCTCAGTGTTTCGACCACTGCCACCTCACCAAGCTTTCAATGGTACAGAAATACGACAGCCATATCAGGTGCCACCAACAGTACTTTAGATATCACTCAAGATGGCACATATTATTGTGCAGTAACAACAACTGGAGCCTGTGCGGCAACGGTCAACTCCGAAAATACAGTAGCTGTGGTACCAGATTCCTTTGAAATGGTAATTGGCTATAATCCAACTGATTACCAAGGCTGCGTCAATACAGATGTAGTACTTGAAGTGGTTACCGTTAATGCAGTTACGGGTGCAACCACCTCAGATGTTACCTCACAATTGGTAGACTCCTTTGCCTATCAATGGGAAAAAGACAATGTTCCCGTTCCCGGCGCAACCTCTAAAAGCATTAGCCTTACAGATGTTACCGAGAATGGAAGTTATGATGTAAGTGCTGTTTTAGGCACGTATTCCATTAATTCAAACGCACTGGCCGTTCAATTGTTGACCAATGAAACGGTAACCATTACTAGCACGGGTACGGTATTTTGTAGCGGTGGTGACACCCTAACTATTAGCACTTCAACCGATCTAACGACAGCTACCTATAATTGGGAAAGAGACGGTACTTCTTTAGGCGGTACTTCTCCCACCTTGACCGTTACGGATACTGGAACGTACCGACTAGCCATAGACCGCAATGGGTGTACGTTATATTCCAATGAAATAGCCGTCACAGGATTAGACCCCAACCTTATTCAATTGGATGTTGATGGTGATGTTGTTTTTCCTGAAGGAAGTTCGAGAACGGTCACTGCAACGGGCGGAACCGCTTATCAGTGGTTCGATGCCGGGAACAACCTGGTGAGCAGCACAGATTCGATGACCTTTTCAGAAGAAGGCGACTTTACCCTTGTTGCAAGCGTAGACAACTGTTCGGTAACAAGACCATTGACGGCAGTGTTCTTAGACCTGTTCAACATCCCCAATGTCATCACCCCGAACGGCGATGGTTCAAACGACCAATGGGTAATTCCAAACTCCTACTCCAACAAATCAGATGTCAACGTTGTTATTTATGATGACAAAGGCAAAGAGGTACTGAATGAAATGAGCTATCAAAACAATTGGCCCGAATCATCAATGGCGTTCCCAACGCAAAATATGGTCTTCTACTATATCATAAAGAATGCCAACGAAACTTTAAAACAAGGTACTATAACCGTTATAAGATAATTTCTCCCTAATGAAGCTTACAAAATACATAACCCTGTCCCTAATTGTTCTTTTGTCTTGCACTTCCATTGTTCAAGCCCAAGAAAGCGACCCGGCTTTGCCTTATAGAGTTGCTCCTCAAAATTTACTCAAATTCAATCGTTTCCTTATCAACCCTACCTTTTCAACGGTACAAGAAGATAAGTCGTATGTAAATCTACTACATAGAAACCAATCGGTACAATTTAAGGACAATGACCAAACGTATTACTTGAGCTATAGCGGTCGAATTGGGGATAGAAGCGGATTAGGGCTTAGCCTATATTCTCAGAAAATCGGACCGGTATCCAACATAGGGGTATTGGCCAATTACGCATATGGAATAAAACTAAGCGATAAGAGCAATTTTACTTTTGGTGGTAACTTGGCGTATTACAGTACGGGGCTTGATCAAAATGCACTTGATCCCCTAAACCCTATTGACGAAGTGCTTAATGGAACCGAGGATAGCAACATCCTTTCCTTTCAACCAGGTTTTAATTTATCATTCGGAAATTTTGATTTTGGTGCTTATGCCGAAAATCTGATAGAATATAATCTAAAAACAAGTGAATCATTATCAGACTTTGCCGATAAAGGATATTCGGCGCATTTACAGTATACCCATCCCTTTACCAAGTCTACCGGTATTTTGGAAAACGCTCGTTTGATGCCTTTGGCCCGTGTGCGTATGAACAGCCAAAGAGTTATAGATAATACAGATGACAATTTAAGTTATGGTGGAAGTCTAATTCTCGACCTCCCTAAACTAGGCTGGTTGCAAGGTGGTTACGATACATTCTATGGCGCCTCGGTGGGAGCTGGCTTTAATATCAACCAAAGACTTTCTTTGGGTTACACCATGGAAAAGGGATTCGGAACCAACTTTGAGAATTTTGGCCCAACCCATGAAATTTCATTTGCCTATTCTTTCACACCAAACCTTACGGAAGACCGCGTAATGCTTGAAGAAGGTGGTGATGAACTTGTGGATAATGAAGACTTGGAGCCTAACACCCTCGTTCCCAATGATGAAATAGCCGAATTGAAAAAGAAGCTGGCAGAAAATGATGCAATCCTTGCTGAATTAATGTACCGCCAAGATTCACTGGAAAGCAATCGTCAGCAAGACTTGGAACGCCGTTTTGAAATGGTAATGCGTATGGTTCGAAACGAAACTAAGGGCCAACGCCCAGACTTGGAGCAACGGGCCGAACAGTTATTTGCCACAGGACGTGACAATACAGCTGATTTGGCTTCGAATACAAATACTTCAAAAAACATACCGTACGGTACAACCAATGTCCAGTCAAACAGTACCCAGTACGATACAGGAACAGCTCAAGTGGTCTCGGCCCCTGAAAACTCTCTACCAGTGAACTCAATTCCAGAACCTACACGGCAAGATAACACTCGGTCAACTAATACTAGAAGCGTGAGCTATGCTAAAGTTGCCAGTCCCAGCATTGGTATTAAAAGTAGAAAATTCGACAACCTAAATGGTGTCGAAAATGGTTACTACATTGTAGCGAACGTATATAAAGGTGGTAAGTATATGGACAAGTTTATGCGCGACCTCAATAATCAAGGATTTGCTTCTGACTATATCGACAATCCAAACAACGGTCTAAAATATGTTTACCTAGAACGACATGATACATGGGAGGACGCCGCCTCTGCCTACAATAGTAATTTAGATGGTAATTATGATGGTGCAAAATGGATCATGAATGTAGATAACCGCTATAGCAATGAAGCTTACGCCAGCAATGTAAACAAAATACAGAAAAAAGCCAATCAGTATAATACTACTGCAGAGAAGCGAAACTCAGTTGCTCAAGACCAAATAAGCTCACCCATCCCCGCAGGAAAAATATTCAAGTTGGACGGGGTCGGATCTGGTTACTATATTATTGCCAATGTATTCGCCAATCCTGCAAACGCCAAACGTTTTGTAAAGACTTTGAATTCTTACGGACTTAGTGCCAGCTATTTCGTTAATCCGGAAAACAACTGGAGGTACGTTTACCTTAAACGTCATGAATCTTGGAACAACGCTCTTATTTCCTATTACTCCAAAATCAACGACTCCTACGATGACAAGATGTGGATCATGCGAGTGCAACCCGGTCTGGTTGCCTAACTTGGTTTTTCTCATCGCCGCAAAGCTCTCATAAAAGAGAAGTGAGATTAGCATCCTTACAGTTAACCAAACAAGGTCGAAGGCCAACTAGAATGAGCATGGCCTTTTGAATTGACTAATTTCTCGGCTATATCCCCATGTGCAATTCGCCAAAGCTTACGGCATCCTTATAACAGTTTGGCCTACCCATACATCTATACGCATGGTACCGCTAGCGTCATAAGTTGCATTAAAAAGACCCGGTTATATTATACCGTGGATGCAACAATTCCTAGAGCCTAGCAAAGTATCCCATAGGCAAAAATGCCCATGACATAAAATTTCAATTTGATCGGTCCGGCAAAAATAAACCATAAACCATTGATTTAGGCCTTCAAAGACACGATTGCTTCAGGTGGCTTATCACAGCCCCAGTCCTCCAATTTTATCCGAAAACACTTAAAACCTTTTGCGTGAAATAGAATAGGTGACAAATCGCCTTATGTCTTACGGCTATAGGAAAATCATGTATTTAAATGGTGATCGTCAAGGCACAATGCCAAGAATTTTTGCATAATCATAAGGCTTCCTGTTCAATATTTTTATGAGAATTCAAGTGCATTATTTGCAAGTGCATTTTCATTTTTTTTAGCCGAAAGTGTCTCCTTTTATTCTTGTCAATTCACATTTTTTTTATCCCTTTAAAGCACTTTTTCGCCATTGTTCTGGTTTGGTCTCAATTTAAATAAATGCAGTTTCAACGCTTTAAAACGACCTTTTTTACAACTAAGCACCTTTTCCTACAAAATCTTGAAAATTCAAGCGTTTAAAGCCTATGCAAGACTTGCAAACCCTCAAATTTTTGGCTTTCACAACATAAAACGCCCATGACACAACAATAAATTCGGTCGCTCATCTAATAGGTTAATATTTGTTCATGATATCATGTGCTTTTTCGCGATTCATAGTCTAAAAATACCTTCGCTTTAAGCACTGCGCATATGAAAGCCAAAATTGGCCCATATGCCCAACCAAACTTGCTAAAATGGCCACAAAAGTTACCCGAAAAGCACTCATTGTCTTTGCAATCCTATGCTCTTACATAGGTTTTTCACAGGTTTATACCCCTTTTAACGTACGTTACCAAGACAATATCAAAGGAGATTTAACGATAATTGGAAACAGTATTCTCAATAGGGACGGAGGCACCGCATCTACGGAGCCTAACGATGATTACAACAACCTAAATGCCAACGGAATAAATAGAAACTGGAATCGTAATCCGGAAACTGGGGGGTATTTAAATGTTAATGATTTCAAGGACATGCGCTATATAGACGTCGATTCAGATGCCTCGACGTTTAGTTCTAGTTCCGCAACATTCGGGTTTACCGAAATGAGTTGTAACCAGATAAGATATGCTGGTTTATATTGGACAGGAACCTATCCGAGAGACTACACTGATCCCAACGACCCTAGAGACACTGATGGCCCCGGAAGGGCACATCCCATAAATCAAGTTCAGCTACAAATTCCGAGGAGTGCAACCTACGCCAACATTACTGCTGATGCCATCTTATTTGATGGTATAACAGCTCCGGCATTGGCTTCAAACTCACCTTATGCGGCATATGCCGATGTTACTGATTTAGTGCGAGGCACTAGAGACCCTGTCACAGGCATGTATCCAGATCCTTCAGGGGTCTATACTGTGGCAAATATACCGGCTGCCCAAGGTATTGGCTATGATTTAGCTAATAGCACAAGTTTAATGCCCGGAGGATCTGCAGGTGGTTGGACACTTGTGGTGGTATATGAAAACCCAACCTTAACAGGTAAGCTAATTACAACATTCGATGGGTTTGCACGTGTTGGAGATGGTAATACCGTACCCATTAACTACAACGGCTTTACTACTATTCCTGGAGGCCCCGTACAGGCCAACATTGGGGCTGCTGCCTTAGAGGGCGATTTTAGACTTACCGGTGATTTTATGGAAATCACTACTCCATCAAACCCGGGGTTCACAAGAATTAGCAATACGGTAAACCCTCCTGATAACTTCTTCAATAGTAATATTTCTGTAAATGGAACCTTGCTTGCAGGTCGCAATCCTGGGAGCTTAAACACATTGGGCTTTGATGCTGACCTACTTGCCCTAAATAACCCGACCAATTCTGTAATTGATAACAACGAAACCTCAGCAACTTTTAGGTTCAATACGGATAGTGATCAGTATTATCCGTTCTTTAATTCGTTCAATATTGAAATCATAGAACCTGAAATCGTTCTTGAAAAAAAGGTAGAAGATATTGGAGGTAACGACATTACCGGATTAGGAGTTAATCTCGGTCAGGTATTGGACTATGTGCTCTACTTCACAAATTACGGGAATGATGATGCAACAAATTATACCATTAGAGATGTATTGCCAATCAATGTCACGCTAGATGAGGCTAATTTGGTAATGCCTCCCGGGACTACTTATACTTTTGATCCCGCAACAAGAACCATTAATTTTTCAGTGCCCGACAATATCATTGAGCAAGGGGATCCCACAGCCAATATTCGACTTCGAGTACAGGTGGCAGAAAACTGTTTTGACTTTATTGACGCATGTACTGACTTAATCCAAAATTTAGCCTATTCGAGTTACCAAGGTGTGATCAATGACAATATGATTACTGATGATCCTAGTGTAACAGAATTTAATAATTGTTTGCCCCCTGTACCAGGGGCAACAAACTTCTTGTTAGACGATTTATCAGATTGTAACTATACGAGAACGGTAGAATTATGTGGTGACACTGCCATTCTAGATGCTGGGGATAATTTTGACGAATATATTTGGGTTCGAGATGATAATGGAAACAATTTATTCGATGCAACTGATACGGTAATCACTGATGGGGATCCAGACAATGATCCAAGCACCATGACGGTTAATCAAATTGGTACTTATATTGTTGATAAAATTGTAGCGGATCCTTGTAAGGGTTTTAAAGAAATAATAAGAGTTGAACCCTTTGGATCAGGAACAATTCCTGATCCAATTATCGCATTTTACAATGAGGTTAATGGAGATACCGACCCAACTAATGATTTGGCTGGTGAAATTGTAACCTGTTCAATAGACGGAGACGAATTGCTAAAGCTCTTTCTTTGTGGCTTAGGAGACACCAAACAATTGCAAGTAAATATTGTTGATGCCCAAAGTCTTTCATGGGAATTATTGGATGAAGCCAGTTGTGATGAATCAGCTGACGATTGTGCAAATAAAAACCTGGCCTGCACTTGGAATGAAGTGGGGTCTGGAAACAACTTTACAGTTGGCAGCGCAGGAAAATATAGGCTTGAGGTTACCTATCTAAACGGTTGTATCAGCAGGTTCTATTTTAATGTTTTTCAAAATTTACTAGACATTCAGTATACAAAAGAAGACATTATTTGTACTTCAGATGGGAACATTACAATTACCAATTTAGGAAGCAGCTATGGGTATCAATTAGTAGATTCTGACACCGAGGCCGTAATCATTCCGTTTAGTGCAAACAATGGTCCTAGCTTCGATTTTGGTGCTGGTGAAAACGGAGGATATGTCGTTCAAGTTACTCAATTGGATGCAGCAGGGGCTCCTATTCCTGGGGCTTGTGTTTTTAGAACTCCTGAAATAGGAATTCTTGATAGAGATGTGAGCTATAATGTTAATGTTACAAATGCCGGTTGTAGCGGTCTTGGATCAGTAAATATTCAAGTGCTCAATGCCGAACCAAATTATGAATATGAAATACGAATTGATGATGGGTCAAATGCAGGACAAGGAACACTCTTAGACAGTGAGACGGTTCAACCTGACAACAATTTTACTTTCGAAGACCTTAATCCAGGAAACTATATCGCAATTGCGCGAACAGATGATGGTTGTGAATACTCAGAACAAATCACCATAGTAGATGAAAATGATCTCGAGGTTACTGCCAGGGTTTCCCAACATGTTACTTGTAAGGAAGGTAATATTTTGCTAGACTCCGAGGGAGGGAAAACCCCACACGTTTATGCCATTTGGACTTATGTTGACGAAAACGGGGTGACCCTAACTTCCTATCCCACGGTTGGTGATATTCCGGCTTCCGAATATCAAACCAGTGTAATCTTCGATATCCTTAATCCTGGTGACTACACCTTTGTTGTTGTCGATCGTAACAACTGTAGTGCGATTTCAAACACGGTAACAATCGAATTTCGACCCCCTGCAACCTTTAATGCGGCTACTATAACAGACGTTGCTTGTTTTGGTGATTCCAGTGGGGCAATTCAAATGAATCTTGCAGATGATGGAGGTTATCAGCTAACCTATTACCTCTATGATTTCAATATTACGCTAGAAGATGCTTTGGCGGAGAATTTCCTTTTCACAGATGCCATTGCTTTTAATTCTTCAGGCTTTTTTCCAGGGCTTGCCAATGGGGATTATACGATAATCGTAAATATGCGTAAAGGAAGTGCCTCATGTAACTACCCTTTTTATCATACTATTGGTTCGCCAACCAATGCTTTGACGGCAGATGCTATTTTGGTGCAAGATTATACCTGTATTCAAGATGGAATTATTCAGGCACAAAATGTTACTGGAGGAACTGCACCCTATGAATATAGTATTAATGGGGTAAATTTTGTATCAGGACCAGGAGCTGAAACTTTTTCTGGACTTACAAACGGAGATTATACCATTACTGTGCGTGATACCGCTGGGTGCTCTATCCAAACCAATACGATAACCATAGATCCGCGCAATGAACCAAGCGACCTAACATTTGTTTCTACCCAACCGTTGTGTCCGGCGCTGACTTCAGATGTGACCGTGTCAATAGTTGACGGTACTGCACCTTTTGTTTATGAAATTATAGCACCTGCCGGAGATGTTTTGGCCAATGGGAACAATAATGTTTTTGCAGGCTTGTCACCTGGAACCTATACTTTTCAGGTTACCGATGACAAGGGATGTGTGATCCAGGAAAGTTATACCATTGACAATGTTGTCCCCATAACCGTAACAGGTCAACTAGATAACAACATTAGCTGTTTTGGTCTCACTGACGGTGGCGCAACCTTTAGCGTTGGCAATTTTGCAAATACATATGATTACACAATAAGTGGGCCGGCTACTTTTTCTGGTATTGGAGAAACTTCTACAACAATACCTTTGACGGGGCTTGCTGCTGGTGTTTATCAGATAACCGTTACAGACTCTGATACGAATTGTACAGCTATTACAGAGGTAACCATTGCCTCGCCTACAGCTGCATTGGTCATTTCTAATTTAGATGTTACTGATATCTCTTGTTCTGCCACGGGAACAAATCCTGGTTCTGTAATTATTACGGCTTCCGATGGGTGGGGTGGGTACGAATACGAACTAGAGGATCCCGCCGGAGGGGTTGTTGGGCCACAACCTACAAATTCATTTACAGGACTAACTGACACCTCAGGAAATTATACAGTTACAGTGCGAGATGCGGGAGGCTGTGAGGTAACACAAACATTTTCGCTAACACCAGCAATTGCACCAGTATTAGAGGTTACCGCCAATAGCTTATGCTATGATAGCTCAAATGGGTTAACATTAACGGCTAATGTAATTTCAGGGGGAGAAGCTCCTTTTCAATATCGAGTAAACGGTGGCGCTTATCAGACCAACACTACGTTTACCGGACTGGGGCCCGGAAGTTATATTGTAGAAGTTGTTGATGGTAAAAATTGTACGGCAAGCGCCAGTATTGATGTCTTCCCGACAATGACGGCGGCAGCGAATTTGATTAAAGATTTAGACTGTAGTGCATCACCTGATGCGGAAATCAGAATCAGCATAACGGGTGGGAATCCCAGTTTTACCTATGAAGTAATTAGAGACGGCGCCAGTATTCAGGCTAGTTCAGCTGTGCCAAGCACTCCGTTCTCCTATTTCACAACAACTGCAGGAACGTATGAATTTGTAATTACCGATAGTGAAAACTGTACAATTACGACAAACCAAATTGTAATCACCCCCAATAGCCCACCTATAGTAGTTGAAGCGCCCACGAATCCCCTATGCGATAGTAGTTCTGATGGAGCTATTGAATTGCAGATTTCTGGTGGATTGCCGCCATACCAAATCGTTTTCGATGGAAGCGCTCCCTCAACTCAAACAACCTACGCTGGCTTAAGTGCAGGTACATACAGCTATACGGTAACTGACTCGAAAGGATGTACGGTTGCTGATGATGTTACATTGACCGCGCCTAACCCAATACTTCCTGGAACCATTGATGTTGTTCAAGAATACCGTTGTGACAATACTTCGGCAACACTGCGCGCGATTAACTACTCTGGTGGAACTCCTGGCTATACATTTAGTATTGATGGTGTTAATTTTCAAACTTCTGACACTTTTAGTACTGGAATAGTTGCTGGCAACTATACCATTACAATTCGTGATTCAAATGGTTGTACTGTACAAACTCCGGCCTTAGTAATTGACCCCCTAAATGAGCCTTCTGATCTTACTTTCACGCAAACAAACCCAACTTGTCCTGCTATTACTTCAGATGTAACCGTTTCGGTTGTAGATGGAAATGCGCCTTTTGTTTATGAAATAATCGCACCATCCGGTAGTGTTATCAACAATGCGAACAACAATGTTTTTACAGGCTTGGCGCCGGGCACATATACCTTTCAAATCACAGATGCAAAGGGCTGTACTGTACAAGAGAATTATACAATTGCCGACATTCCTCAAATTGAAGCGAATTCTCAATTAGTGTCCAACGTTACCTGTTTTGGCGATACTGATGGGGAAATATCATTTACGGCAAGTGCCTTTTCTAGTACGTTTAGCTATACCGTTGAAAACAGTTCAAATGTACTTGTCCAATCTCAAGCGAATATAAATACTACTACTCCTATTGCAGTAACTGGCCTTGCTGCGGACACCTATGTGATTACCATAACCGACGATACCACCAATTGTATAGCTACAACTTCTGTGACCGTTGATAATCCGCCTGCCGCATTGGATTTTACCTTTTCGGATAGCCCTGTAACATGCGTTCAAAATTCCACTATTACGGTAACCGCAACTGACGGATGGGGAAGTTATGAGTATCAATTGGAAAATACCGTAGGCCCTGCGATAATCTACCCGTATCAGAACAGCAATGTATTTACGAATGTTTCTGATGGTACGTATACTATTTATGTCAGAGATTCTGGTGGTTGTATTGTCAGCAAGCCTTTGACGATCGATCCGGCTGAAACACCATCTATAGCATTAAATGCGGCATCTGATTTCTGTTATGATGGCACAGACCAGGCCTCCTTGGTAATTGATATAACAGATGGTGTTGCTCCTTATACCTATAGCATCAACGGAGGAGGACAAACCACTATTCCCGGAAATACGTTTACCATTTCTAACTTAGTGCCGGGCACCTATGACATTCAAGTTACCGATGCTTACGGTTGTTTAACCAACGTGATAAATGAAACCATTGAGCCCCAATTGATTGCTAGCGCAATTTTAACGAAGGCCTTGGACTGTACAGTTTCTCCAGACGCGGTAATCGATGTATCAATTTCAAGCGGTTACACTCCGTATGCAACTTATGAAGTTAGTACGGATGGCGGAACAACATGGTCGCCGACCACGGCAATAGTGGGCAATTCATTTTCCTACCCTACTGCTGTTGCCGGAACCTATGACTTTAGAGTTACGGATAATAGAACTTGCTCCGTTATTTCTCAGGTTATAGTTGAACCGATTCAAAGCCCTGTAATTTCATCCTTGGTACAAACATCAGACGTTCTGTGTAATGGTGACAGTAGCGCAACTATTCAGGTGAATCTTGATCCAACACAAGGTGTTGCGCCATTTACAATTGCGGTACTGAATACCACAACTGGAACAAACTACGGAACCCAGACATCTGGTCTTCCTGCTGGAACCTATGAAGTTACCGTCACCGATGCAAAATCATGTACAGATATAGATACTATAATTATAGGAGAGCCAGATCCAATTACATTCTCGATTAGTTTAACAGATATTCAATGTGATTCAGCTGGCGCCGATCCAACTGATAATACTATTCCCGGCACCATTAGTGTAACTAGTGTAGCTGGAGGAACGGTAGAGTATAGCTATCACCTATCTGCAAATAATGGGATGCCGACCCAGGTATACAACACTTCTCCTGGAAATAGAGATCATACATTTACGATTTTAAATTTCGGCATCTACTTTGTAGAAGTTATTGACGCCAATGGCTGTTCGGTTACCAGTAATGCCATAATTGCATCTCCACCAGATGATTTAGACATTGATGTAAGTACTGCAACGGTAGATTGTGCTCTTGGAGGAACTGCGATAGTTACAGTATCTTCTGCTTTTACTAGCAACGATTATGAATTTGCGGTTTTGGAATTCTTTTCGCCACCCTATTCGAACAATTATCAGGGGCCAGATGTTGTTAATGGTGATACGGCAACCATCACAGGATTGACTCCTGGTACAACTTATACGTTTGTGGTCTTTGACAACGCAACGAGATGTTACTATTTCGAAACTGCAGATGCCCCAATAGATACTCCTTCGAACCTTACATGGTCAATTGATGAGGTTTCAAATGTTACTTGTACGGGTATTGCCGATGGCGCCGTCGACTTCTCGATTGACAACTATGCAAGTGACGCCACAAGTGTTTCTTATGAAATATTTAATTTTCAGTCAAACATTACAACAGGTATAAGTGGATCGACCGCCGTTAACCCACCTGCTGTGGGTACCGGTGTTTCTGTTACGGATTTAGGCCCATTGGCCCCTGGAGTATACTACATTTTACTTACCGAAAACGGTGGAACATATGACGGGTGTCCTTTAGCAACACAAGAGTTTACTATCGAAGAGGCTGCTGTGCAATTAGTTGCCAATGCTTCGCTAATTAAAAACGACAATTGTAATCTAAACGCCGGCCAAGTTTCTGCTTCTGCTCAATTTGGTAGAGCACCATATGAGTACCAAATCGCTTTGAGTACCGATCCAGCACCTACCACTGCCACCTGGGCTGGGAGCTCAATAAACTCATTCAATGTTGAGGGTGGTGATTATATCGTGTATGTAAAAGATGATTTTAATTGTATACAGGCAGCACCGGTAAATGTGCCAACAGACCCATCTCCAGAAATAAGTCTTACGATCAACAATCAATGTATTGCTGATGAAGGTGGCTATAGTATAGATATTACCTTGGATGTTGCCGGCGTTGTGCCACATGCAATTCGTATTGACGGTGGTGCACCACAATCTGCTACCGGCTTAGTGCTTGCAGGCGATGTGTTGACTGTCTCAAATTTAAGTTCGGGAGCTCATTCCGTCGCAATTTTGGATGTAAATGGTTGTGGTGAAACAGAAAATATTACAATATACCCACCCCTAAATGCCATCGCTAATATTAGTGCTGATGAAAATTGCAACCCTGCAAATTCAGGAGAAGTTACTGTTACGGCTAGCGGCGGTTCAGGTAATTACTCATACACACAAACAAGTCCGGCAGGCCCCACGAACACAACAGGCGTGTTTGCTGGTTTAACTCACTCTGTTTCTTATTCGTTCGAAGTGGAAGATGTTACTACGAATTGTACTTTTCCTTTGAATATAAGTTTGCCCGCACCTTCTATACCAACATTTAGTTTAAGTGCTACAGAGGTTAGTTGTTTTGGTGGAAATAACGGAACAATAACCGTTAGCTTAGATCCTGGAAATATTGATATCCCTTATTTATATAGTCTTGATGGGGGTGCAACTACGCAGGCATCAAATGTATTTAATGGACTAACGCAAGGAACTTATAATGTTACCGTACTATCCGATAAGGGATGTTTAGACACAAGATCGGTTGATGTAAATGAGCCTTCTCAATTAGATATTAGCGCAGCAGCTACTCCTTTTAGTTGCGATGATACTGCTAGCACAATTACCGTGACCGTAAATAATGATGGTCTTGGTAATCCTTCTGGCACATCACCATATGTATATAGTTTTGACAATGGAAGCAACTTTCAAACGTCGAACACCTTACAGGTGCCCTTTGGTTCGCCAGATGTAAATATAACCGTACGAGATTCCAATGGTTGTGAGGCAACTTTGGTTTTACCTATACCGGTAAGGCAAGATGTTACAGCAGTTATAAATCAAAATCAAGTTATTGATTGTGTTAATGGGGAAGAACTAATTGAAATAATTGCCGCCAACGGCTCTGGAACATATAATTACTTAGAATTGCCAAATCGAAATGTAATAGCCGATCCTTTGAATATTATCTTAACCCAACCAGGTACTTATTCTTATGAGATTTTAGATACAGTTACTAACTGTTCGGTCATCGTAGAGCACGTTATTGCGCCATTCGATCTAATAAATGTAGCGGCCGCAGTAACAAGCGATGCGTCTTGTAGTGATAGTGCTGATGGCGAAATACAGGTTGCCATTAGCGGTTATACCGGTACTTTTAATTATCAGGTGCTCGATGCAAACGGCGCATTTGTTGCCGGGGCTTCAGGTTCTGACAATGCTACTGCAGACCCATATGTTTTCAACGTAGCTACTACGCTTCCCGCTGGTATTTATATTGTTCAAATTACAGAAACCGCATTCCCAGAATGCGTAGGAACATCTAATAGTGTTACTATTGATGCGCCAGATCCTTTGGCTATTCAACTTTTGAATAATGTCAACGCGAATTGCAACGAAGCCAACGCCATAGTTACCGTCCAGGCAACTGGGGGAACGGCACCATATGCCTATGGAGCTTCAATAAGTGGTTCTGGGGTACCTGCCACATTCCCTTTTGATGAAACTGTTGAATTAGATCCGACAGTAAGTCTGAATTGGGATATCTATGTAAGAGATGCCAATAATTGTATCATAGATTCACCATTGGCGGTAACCATTGAAACCGATACCACGCCCGATATCTCTTTAGTTATTGATGATGAGTGTGCCGAAGAGGGTAGTTTTGGTATTATTGTTTCCTTAGATGCTGCAGATGTCGGTGTGGCACCATATACCTTGAGTATCGACGGAAATGCCTTCCAAAGTGTGCCTAGTTTCCCATATTCCATTACCGGATTGATTGCTGGTGCCCATTCTGTGGAAATACGTGATGCCAACGGGTGCGGGGAAACAGAAAATATTACCATTGAGCCAGAGCTAACACTTAGTGCATTTGTTGTAAGCCAGCCAACATGTAATGCCAATGATGGTGTATTAGAGTTTACGGCCGGAGGTGGTTCGGGTGCATTTACTGCCGAACTGCTGCTGCCTGATTTCTCAAATACAGGAATAGCACCAACAGGAAATCAATTTACTGGGGTACCTTTTGGCGACTATATCATAAGAATAACAGACAATAATTTAGGTGCTCCAAATTGTTTTGCAAATGCTTCTATTGCACTTGAAGAACCAACACCTGTAACCTTGCTTCAGACATCAAGAACACATGTTAGTTGTTTTGGGAATACTGACGGTACCATAACTATTAATATGGAGCCTACCAGTACTGGTGTTAATGATAATCCTCCATATGTTTTTGAAATTTCCGATGGCACGACAACAACAAGCCAAAGTTCGAACCTATTTACTGGTCTGCCTGCAGGTACATACGATATCACGGTTACGTCAAATAGGAATTGCGTGGCTACTGACCAAGTCGTCATAGTTCAGCCAAGTGCTCTCAATGCATCGATTACAGATGTTACTCCTTTTGCTTGTGACCCTAACAATTCACAATTATCCGCAAGCATACAGGTCACCATCGATGCAGGGACAGGTACAGCTGACTATTTCTATAGTATAAATGGCGGTGCATATCTACCAACTGGCGGAAACGTGTTCACACACACCGTCTCTTCACCTGGTAATTATGATATTGCTATCAGAGACGCAAATGGATGCCCGTTTACATTGCCTACACAAGCAATTGATCCCATCAATACATTTTCTGCTGCCGTAAGCCAAGTCTCTCCAATATCTTGTGCGGGCCCAGAAGAAGTGTTGATTACGGTAACGGATGATGGAAACCCACATAACTATAGTTTTGAGCTATTGCCTTTAGGAAATCCCAATGGTTCTCAAATAGCGACTACAGCCACTACGGCAACTTTTGAACTTACGGCAGTGGGCGGCTACACCTTCCGGGTAACAGACACTGATACTGGTTGTTTCGTTGACACGACAGTGTATGACATTGCGCCTTATGACCTAATTGAGGCCAGAGCAGATGCCTTAACACCTGTAATTTGTTTTGGAGATAGCAACGGTTCTGCAGAGCTTTCAATATTCGGTTACAACGGTACATTTGACTATGAGGTTTTCACCCAAGCTGGCGCAAGTGTCCTAACTGGATCTGATACTGCTAGCGGTAGTCCATATGTTCAAACCATATCTGGTTTGTCTGGGGGCAACTATTACATAACCATAACCGAAACAGCAGCACCGGAATGTAGTACGACTACAAATGTTTTTACTATCATCTCGCCAGACTTGCCGTTAACTGAGCTAACCGAGCCTAGAGCCAATGTAACTTGTGACAATGATCAAGGAGAACTATCCGTTGTGCCTAACGGAGGTTATGCGCCTTATGATATTACGTTAACCAATATTACCACTGGTCAGGTATATCCAACGGTAACCGATGTACAGGCGCACGTTTTTTCTGGTCTTGCAGAGGGGGATTACAGAGTAGAGGTAGTAGATGCGAACACCTGTACAATTACAAATGATTATCCTAATATTCTAGTTCGGCCAATTCCTGTAGTTGCTGATGCCATTCCTTTGATTACCAATCTGCAATGCATTGGTGATACAAACGGCTCTGTTACCGCGGTTAATGTCTTGAATGGTAGTGGTTCATATGAATATCAACTAAACTATTATGATGAAGCTGGAGCAGTAATTGAATTTACCTCCGGAGAACAAGTATCGGATACCTTTAATGGCCTTGGCGCTGGAATCTACAGTATTACGGTTACAGATGGTTGGAATTGTGATTTCGAAACAAACCAAGTAACCATTACCGAACCAACACAAGTCGTTGCGCAATTAACACTTGAAAGCGCATTAACATGCGCCAACGACGCAGAATTGTTATTAACGGCAAGTGGCGGTACAGCGCCTTATTCATATAGTCTTGATGGTATAACTTATACTGCAATGTCTGGTGGAAACACTCATCTATTCAATGTGCCCGCCGGAACCTATCAATACTATGTAAGAGATTCTTTTGATTGTGCTTCTACTATATCAAATGCAATTACTGAAGACCCTATTGTTCCTTTAGAGCTATCTGACCCTACTAAAGTTGATATTGCTTGTAACGGTGAGAGCACAGGTAGTGTATTTGCTGAAGCTTCTTTTGGTATGGGTAATTACCAGTACTCGTTGTATCGCGATATTGCATTAACCGATAACGTGAATGGTGTGGGCCATGCACAAGCCACCGGGCAATTTAACAATTTGCCAGCGGGCACCTACTATATCAGTGTGGTCAGCGGAGACTGTACACCGGTTACAAAGCCAGTCACAATTGAGGAATTACCAGCAGTGGACTTCGACGCAACACCAACAATGGTAAGCTGCCCAGGAGAAGATGATGGCACAATAACAATTACCAATAATGGAGGTGGTACCGGATCATATCAGTACGCCATCACAGATCCCAATGGGGTTGAACTACGTCGTATTTCTGAAGCAATGACCGAAGACACCTATATCATAACAGACCTTGAGGGTTCAGTTGCCGGTACGGTATACAGGGTATTGGCCCAGGACACAAATGGTTGTTTTGAAGAATTTACAATTACCATATTCGAACCGGTTCCTCTAGAATTGGTGACAACAACAACAGCTGAATTCTGCGAAGGTGATGCAAACGGAACCATTACTTTAAATATAACCAATGGTACCCCACCATATCAGGCGTCCTTAAATTCAACCAATGATGCTGATTACATTGATGTAACCGATGGTTTTGTATTTGATAATTTGGCTGCCGGATTTTATGAAGTAAGGGTAAGAGATAGTGGCTGCGAGCCGATAGCTGCAATAGCTGAGGTCTCTTCAGGTCCTAATTTAACTGCGACAATTGAGCCAGTGTACGAATGCGATAGCAACCGGGTGATGAACTATCTAAACATTACTTTGGAAGACGAATCTTTGAGCGATGATGTGTTATTTGCCATGGATTCTGATGATATTAATAACGCAAGGCTAGGCAACAACTTTGCAAACTTAGCCCCAGGAGATCATTCGATAACCATTTTCTATGATATGTGTAGTGTAACCTATCCCTTTACCATAGAGGATTTCCTACCGGTGAATTTGGCCTTAGAAAACAACAATCTTAATGAAATAACGGCAATTGCAACTGATGGCTTGGCCCCATACACCTTCTACTTTAATGATGTTAACAATGGTGAGGATAATACCTATAGAATTAATCAGTCTGGCACCTATGTCGTACGTGTAATCGATCAAAACGGCTGTGAAGACATTCAAAGTATCGAAATGGAATTTGTAGACATTGAAATTCCTAATTTCTTTACCCCAGATGGTGATGGACAGAATGATCTGTGGAGACCTCAAAATATTGAGGCTTGGCCCCAAATACTAATTAGAATTTACGATCGTTATGGTAGAGTGGTTTCTGAACAATCTGTGAATTCTCCCGGTTGGGATGGCCTCTACAACAGCAAAGAATTACCTACTGGTGATTACTGGTATGTAATACAATTGAACGGAGAAAACGACGAGCGTGAATTTGTAGGGCATTTTACCCTATATCGATAAACCATAATGAGTCCGAAATGCGCAATAAACTAACAATCTTGATTTTGCTTCTTGGCGCTCTTGTTTCGAGAGCACAAGAATTGAATTCACCCCAGCTAAGCCAATATCTGGCGGACAACCCTTTTGTGCTCTCGCCTGTATATGCCGGAATAGGGGATCATGTTAAAATTAGGCTTAACGGCTTAACCCAATGGGTGGGTATCAAAGACGCACCACAGACACAATCTTTGGCCGCCGATATGCGTATTGGAGAGCAATCAGGTCTGGGATTGTTTTTGTACAACGATAAAAACGGGTACACCAAGCAGCAAGGTGCAAGAGTTTCGTTTGCGCACCACCTGACCATTGATCGATATGATGACGAATTTCTTTCATTTGGACTCTCTTATAATTTTAATCAGTTTCGAATTGATATTGATGAGTTCATCGGCGGAAACCTTGACCCCAATGTAATCAACAATAGACAAACCACGAACCATAATTTCGATATCGGAGCCATGTACCGAGCCGGGAAGTTCTACTTCAGCGCAAATGCATCGAACTTATTGGGCAAGGACCCTAGGAACCTCACTTTTGATGCAGATGAGCCAAATGCACTTCGAAACTATTATGCGTACACCGGTTACCGCTATAGAAAAAATAAAAACAGTGATTTGGAAATTGAGCCATCGGTCCTATTTAAGATTTTTGAAAGTGATGGTCGCTCAGAAACCGATTTGAATGTTAAGCTGCGGTGGTATGATTTTGAAGACTATTACTATGCTGGTATAAATTACCGTTTCTTAAACGATCAAATCGGAAACCCATTATACATCGCTCCTTTTGCGGGTCTTAAAAAGGGTAAATTTTACTTTGGTTACTCCTATCAAATTATCCTGAATGAAATACTAACCTACAGCACCGGGACACATGTTGTTACCGTTGGTGTAGATCTCTTCCAGGGCTTGAGTAATTGCAGGTGTACGTATTAATACCGTCTTCAACACCTAAGTACTAAATATACAGATTGCATTTGTTTTAATAATCTTAGGGATTTTCCTTTTCTTCCCAATTGCTTTAAGTTTGCCTAAAATTGATTTTCATTGGGGAAAATAGAAGTTAAAAATATACGGGTATACGCCCATCATGGATGCCTGTCACAAGAAACCAGTATTGGAAGCGATTACCGGGTTGATATCACGGTAAGTGCAAATCTAGAAAAGGCCAGTGAATCTGATCTGCTTGCCGATACGGTAGACTACGTTCAAATAAACCAAATTGTAAAGGAGGAGATGCAAATTCCATCTAAGCTACTGGAACATGTGGCCCAACGAATTATCGGTAGAATTTTCAAGGAAATGACCTTGGTGAACAAAACCAAAGTGGCCGTATCAAAAATCAATCCGCCTATTGGGGGAGACGTTGAAATGGTGACTGCAATCATGTCTCAAAAAAGAAAAGGGTTTTTAAAATAGTAGTATATTTGCCCCTGCAAAATGGCATCGTGGCCGAGTGGCTAGGCAAGGCTCTGCAAAAGCTTGTACAGCGGTTCGAATCCGCTCGATGCCTCAAGAAAAACCCTATAGAAATATGGGGTTTTTGTTTTTCCAGATAAGAAGATTTGATTTATCGAATGCGCTCTATTCCTTTCTCAATATTAAATTTGTCCTTTGGGAGAAACCCTTTGGTTATCAACACCAAACCGCAAATAATCAAAATAATGCCCAGTCCTTTTTTAATCATTCGTATCCTGGTTGGTGTTAATTTTCGTTTTAATTGTTTCGCCAAAAGGATCTTCAGTACATCCGTGGTAAAATAGGCAAGAATCATTGTGGAAAAAAATGTAACGATACGCTTGGGATCGTTGTCTACACTTGTACCAACCGATATGATCAGAACAAGCCAAAAAACAAGCACCCCTATATTGATAAAGTTCAGCAGAAACCCTTTAATGAAAAGTCCAAGATAATCTTTGTTGGAAATTGTTTCGGTATTCTCAGTGGCATGGAGCCCCACTTTTTCCTCTTTCTTTACCACAATGAATATGCCGTAGACCAACAAAATAACCCCACCAAAAACGTATAGCCCTGGCTGGTTGCTTAAATTTTCCAATAATTGAAAACTGGTGAAATAGGCGGCCAAAATAAAGAGAACATCGGCCAGGATTACGCCGAGGTCAAAAGCTATAGCTGCGCGAAAACCTTTTAATGCGCTTGTTTCTAAGAGCACAAAAAATACAGGGCCAATCATAAAGCTTAAAAAAAAGCCCAAAGGAATTGCCGCCTGAATATCTTCCCACATAGTAGGGGGTGGTTGGTTTTATGGTTGTATATCGCTAAGCTTCACGAGAAGCTCAAATCTATTATTGTACGCGTTTGATGGTTCCTCCAAAAACAGCCTTTTCCTCCATCTTTGCCGGGTCGCCATATACCAAAACCTCACCGCCTGCCTTAACGGTTGCCTTGACATAATCAGTGGCATAAATTTCTGCCCTAGATCCTGCATTAACGTTAATTGTAGT
Organism: uncultured Flavobacteriaceae bacterium; assembly: GCA_938017825.1. Lineage (GTDB taxonomy): Bacteria > Bacteroidota > Bacteroidia > Flavobacteriales > Flavobacteriaceae > Pelagihabitans. The sequence continues at coordinate 9,791 of CALIJE010000040.1, read as the reverse complement.
GAATTTAGTCTTTAGGTCCTTGCCCTCATATATTCCACCGGTATTAATGGCTACATCTTGTAAATCTGCAGCACCTACTGTTTCAATAACACCGCCGGTCACGGTTTTGATCAATAGCTGCTCAACTTCCGTACTTATGCTTAATTCCCCTCCTTCTTGGGCCTTAAGTTCCAGCACGTCTTGTTTAATGGTCTCTTTTGAGGTAATTCGGGCGTCTTCGTTCACATCGATTATAATAACTTCTCCGGAATAATATACATCTACAAAGGTGCGGTAACCACTAAATATTTTGTCAAGTTTCATTCTGAGTTTCAATACCTCTTTATTATTGACAACGCTAACCCTACCGGTGCTTTCCCCGGTAATCACAACTTTGTTCTCAGTAGATTTGATCAAGTTGACCGAAAGTCCGTCGAAAGCTTTGATTTCTTTGAACGCATCGATTTGAATTGTAACTTCTTCATCTTGGCCAGATAGCAAGTGCACGCCGAAAAAAAGAAGGGTAAAAAAAATTGTTTTTTGTATCATATCAGTTTTTAAGTAGGTTGTTCATCTATAAACAACATCCATTCCAAAAACCTATTCGCTCCTACCAATCAAAGAAAAATCCAAATGGCGCTTAATCAAATCAGTACTTTTTACCATAACCACAACCTCGTCTCCTAAGGTGTACTTGGTTTTAGTTCGTTCGCCTATTATGGCATACTCCTTTTCATCAAAGATATAATAATCCCCTTTTATATCTCGAATACGAACCATCCCCTCACACTTATTCTCTATAATCTCCACATAAATTCCCCATTCGGTCACTCCTGAAATTACCCCTACGAATTCCCTGTCTTGGTGATCTTGCATAAATTTGATCTGCATGTATTTAACCGAATCCCGTTCTGCATTCGCTGCAAGGTTTTCCATGTCCGAGGAATGCTTACATTTTTCCTCATATAACTGTTCCTTTGCTGATTTTCCGTCATCTAGGTAATGTTGAAGTAAACGATGTACCATAACATCGGGATAACGGCGTATTGGAGAGGTAAAGTGAGAATAATAATCGAACGCCAAACCGTAGTGGCCTATGTTCTCAGTTGTATAAATTGCCTTGCTCATGCTACGAATTGCCAAAGTATCTACCAAATTTTGTTCTTTTTGACCTTTTACATCGGCCAGAAGCTTGTTTAGCGATGAGCTAATGGATTTTTTATCCTTAAAGTCAAGTTTGTGCCCAAAACGGGAAATAATCCCGTTAAGCGCTTGTAATTTATCTTCATTAGGATCGTCATGTATGCGATACACGAACGTTTTCTTTGGTTTCTGCTTTCCAATATATTCGGCCACCTTTCGGTTTGCAAGAAGCATAAACTCCTCAATCAACTTATTTGCGTCCTTTGATTCCTTAAAATAGACACTTTCAGGCTCGTTTTTGTCATTTAAATTAAAGCGAACCTCTACTGAATCGAATGAAATTGCACCCTGCTGCATTCGTTTTTGGCGCATAATTTTGGCTAATTCATCCATTTTCAAGGTAGCCTCGACAACTTCTTCAGCAACCGAATATGCACCTTCTCGAATAGAAATTTCTTTAGGGATATTTCCATTCTTGTTCTCAATAATATATTGTGCCTCTTCATACGCAAAGCGCTCGTTGCTATTTATAACCGTGCGCCCAAACCATTGATTTTTCAATTCAGCCCGATCATTCAATTCAAATACAGCTGAAAATGTGTACTTTTCTTCATGTGGTCTCAACGAACAGGCGTTGTTTGAAAGTACTTCCGGAAGCATCGGCACGACTCGGTCTACCAAATAAACCGAGGTAGCCCTATTGTACGCCTCTTCATCTAAAATTGTATCCGGCCTTACATAATGGGAAACATCCGCGATATGAATCCCGATTTCAAAATTTCCATTTTCCAAAACCTCATAAGAGAGTGCATCGTCAAAATCTTTGGCATCTTTTGGATCTATTGTAAATGTCAGAACATCACGCATGTCCCTTCGTTTAGCAATTTCAGCAGCCTTAATACTAGTATCTAACTCATTAGCATAACGTTCCACCTCCAAAGGAAAGGTATAAGGAAGCCCATATTCCGCCAAAATAGAATGAATTTCAGTGTCATGTTCCCCTGGTTTACCTAAAACCTCTGTAATATGTCCGAAAGGCGATTCTGCCTTATCTGGCCATTCTTCTACTTCAACGATGACCTTATCACCATCTTCAGCAGATCCTATTTTTTCCTTTGGGACAAAAATATCGGTATACATTCTAAAATCAGAAGGACGTACAAAAGCGAAGGTCTTTTGCATATCTACGATACCAACGAAGCTGCTCTTGTTTCGCGCTACAATACTAGTAATCTCACCTTCTAATTTTTTCCCATTTCTTTTAGGGAAAATATAAACTTCAACAGTGTCTTTATGGAACGCTTTTTTAAGCTTATTGAACGGCACAAACACATCATCGTCCATCCCTTCAATGATAATATAGGCATTGCCTCTTCCTGTAATATCAACAGTGCCTGTATGGTATGTTTTTGTAGATGCTAGCGCCTTATACTGGCCTCGATCGGTTTCGGCAATGCGTTTCGCTTCTTTTAATTTGACTAATCTCTTGATTAGGGTATTTCTATCGTGTGCGTCGGTAACGCCTATTTTTGCTGCAATTTGCTTATAGTTGAACGTTTTTTTCGGTTCTTTTTCAAGTACGGTAAAAATACCCCGTGTAATTTCGTTTTTTCTATGGTTTTTTGCTTTCTTTTTTTTCTTCGACATTAAATCTTCATTAGTTGCCCAAAATTACGAATTATAATTTGAGGCGGTATTTAGTTTCGTTATGGTTTATGTTATGAACATATATTATATAATCATTTTATTTTTTAAATAAATTAAATCAAAAATGTTGTTTATGATTGTGTGTTGATAATGGATATAAAAAAACATGACTTTAGTTGCTATGAACAACAAAAAGATTTTGTTGACATTTTTTACAAAAGGAAGGTTTTTAAAAATCAGATGGTTATAGTTCTTATAAACGTATCTTCATAACAGATATGAACATAAAATTCATATAACTTTTATTAAAATATATGTTCATTACTCTACAAGAAGCGCTGATATCTTACTGTAAAATTGTAAAAAATAAATTAGTGAAATATGAATAGGTTTCGTAAAGCACTATTTAGATTAAAAAACAAAGTTTTGAAATGCTTTTTTGTGATGAGCTTATGAACAGTAAAAACCTATTTTATGAATAGCTAATTAACAAGTCTGCTTAGGAAATACGTAATTTATGTTGTCAACGGATGCTTTTTTGTTGCAAACACACAACTATTCGTACTTTTGTGCCACTAACCAATTGAAAACCCAAGATGAAAATAGCCATAGGCAACGACCATGCCGGTACTGAATATAAGCTAGCGATTGTAGGTTTATTAAAGTCAATGCAAATAGAAGTGGCAAACTATGGCACCGATGGCACCGATAGTGTTGATTATCCAGATTTTGTTCATCCTGTGGCAAATGATGTGGACGAAGGAAAGGTAAACTTTGGTATCATAATTTGTGGTAGTGGTAATGGGGCATCCATGACAGCGAACAAACATTCGAAAGTACGTTGTGCCCTTTGTTGGAGCAAAGAGCTCGTTGCACTGGGTAGAGAACATAATGATGCCAATATTCTAAGTTTACCTGCTCGTTTTATTTCGCTGCCTCAAGCCCTAGAAATGGTAAAGGTTTTTTTAAGCACGAGCTTTGAAGGTGGGCGCCATGAGCGGCGCGTTGAAAAAATTCCTTGTTCATAAATGAATGTTACAGATCATCGTTAAAAATTTCGCTGAACTTACCACCCAAGAACTTTACGACATTCTTCAACTTAGATCCGAAGTTTTTGTGGTTGAACAAGACTGTGTGTATCAAGATCTTGATGGAAAAGACCAAAAAGCGTTACATGTTTTAGGGTATAAAAAGAATAAGCTTGTAGCGTATACCCGGATATTCGATAAGGGACATTATTTTTCGCAAGCGAGCATAGGCAGAGTTGCCGTTATCATGTCTGAACGCCAAAACGACTTCGGTAAAGATATTATGAAGGCTTCGATATTGGCTGTTGAACAAAAATTCAAGCAAACCACAATTCATTTATCCGCACAAACATATCTTAAGAGATTTTACAATTCCTTAGGTTTTCAGGAAACCGGAACTGAATACCTAGAAGATGGTATACCTCACATCAAAATGGTTAAGGAGTAAAACTATTATGCACCCAATAAGGGTAAATGCTTTGCTTTATGATAAGTCAACGCCATGGCGATACACTGTTTCAAGGCTTTTTCCGGAATTTCTTGCTGTATCTTAAAAACAATGGCCCTATTTCCCTCGAAAACAAAAGAATCCTTATGAATTTCCCTAAAGGTTTCGACTAGCTTTGACGTGCATTTAAAATAGATCACGAACTGATCGGGCTTTTTCTCCTTCCAATCCATTCGCACAGTACTTCCATGCTTAGTCAGATAACTTGGCTCTCCCCATTTCAAGGTTTCTTCGATCTTATCAAGACCCTCGATTTCAGACGCAGCCTCTAAAATTAATTTTCGCAATTGAGATAATCGTTTTTGTGCCGCTTTAGGATATCTACCTATCGTTTCTTGTACTTTAGGATTACTTACTATTTGCATATTCTAGGGGCGCTGGTCGTATTCAATTATTGATCGAAATTTATACTAATTTAGTAGAAATAACACCATCAATTTTGTAGACATCGAATTTTGGATGGTATTGCACACACATACTACACGGTTTGTTATTTGGAAAAACCACGTATAATTTTAAAACCAAATTAACTGGTTAAGCCCTTGCCTAACCGCAAGATTTGCAATGCCAATCTGATACCAACCAACTATCGAGTCGGTTATGTCGGGATAAAACAAGCATGATTTTGTTCTTAGTAGCACTAAATGTTTAATGATTTTGAAGGTATTGTTGTGATTTTTGACAAGTTTGTAAATGTATTTTTCCTTTATCGATAAAGGTTCACTGTTAGCTAAGAAACAAAATGATCAACTAATGTTTTCGATCTGTTTTATAAGTTGAGCAGCAATTTTTTCGACCACCCCGATCACAAGCGCATTACCCATAAAAAAGGCCCGCTTGGTATTGCTTATTCCTTGAAGTTGGGTATGATTATCAGGGAACATATTTAGCCGCTCCAATTCTATAGGGGTCAGCCTACGAAGTCCTGTTGCACTTTGAATTACATGTTTGAATCGCGAAGCGCTCGGCCCACCTTCCCCCGTAATTATAGTTCTTGAAGCGTTGTCCAAAGCATCTGGGAAGACCATGCGGCCTTCACTATAGGTGTATTCGTAGCCGTTTTTCGCCTTGCGGGTCTCCTTCTTTGCGCCTTTTAAATAATTCCATTTGTGTTGGTCTTTTTCTAAAATATAAAATTCTTCAGCGACGGCCCCATTTTGGAGCACGTCTCCTAACGTCATTTTAGGACCTTCATATGAGGGAATTGTTTTTATAGTGACGGCTTTGCCGTTACAAAAAACACCTGAATTTTGGAAAGGGGACAGTTTCTCCTCTTTATTGAAGCTGTTGGAGAGCACTACTAAATCTTGGGTAATATTGATCTGCGATGCTTTTCCCGAAGAAACAACTAGGGGAAGAGCCTTTGCAAATACACCGGAAGAAAGTACCCAATCTTTTTTGTCCGTTCCATTTAGAGATCTATATAACGGAGAGCTTTTGTGGTAACCCATGATAAAAACCCTTCTCCGGCGTTGGGCCATTCCATAGTCCGCCGCATTGATTACACGCCACTCCACCGCATAGCCTAGCTCATCCAAGCTCTTTAAGATGATGGCGAAATCGCGTCCTCGTTGGGTAGAAGGAGACTTCAACAAACGATCAACGTTTTCAAGAATGAGATATTTGGGCTTATTTGTTTTTTCCGAAAGAATTCTGTGAATGCTCCACCACAACACCCCCTTTTTCCCTAAAAGACCTTTTGAGTTTTGTAGTGTAGTGGCGACCGAGTAATCCTGACAAGGAAACCCACCAACCAAGACATCGGCATCTGGGATTGCGGCCGTAGGAACCTCTGCTATATCCTCATTACTATGGTTCATAGAACCAAACCGCGCCTCATATACCGCAGAGGCATGTTGGGTTTTGGTGCTGGGCTCCCATTGGTTGCTCCAAATAACCTCGAAAGCATTCGTTTTTTCCAACCCCAATCGGAAACCGCCGACCCCGGCGAAAAGCTCGATAACTCCAAGTTTATTCATGCAAAGCGAAAGTAATAAAAATAGAGACGGATACAAGACCTAGTAGGGGCAGGGCGTTGGCAGTAGATAATTGCTATTTTTGTAAAAACCATTAGCAATGAAAACATCAAAACGACATAGTGTTTTATTTATAATTGGCTTGCTTATATGTTTCGGCTGCAAGGAAGACCCGAACAAAGCTTTAAGTGTTGCCGAGGTTCAGCTCTCAAAGATCAAAGCTGAATATGCGCCAGACAAAAGAGTGGCCTTATTCGATGTAAAAGCTGAGAAGCATGAAGGTTCGTATATCCTTAAAGGAGAGAGCAATCTACCAGAGGCAATGGCCGCCTTAAAAAATCGATTGGAAGCTGATAGTATTCCATATATCGACAGCGTTCAAGTATTGCCGTCGGACAAGTTAGGAAAAATGACGAGGGCGATAGTTAATATTTCAGTGGCCAACCTTCGCAGTAATCCAGGTCATTCCTCAGAACTGGCCACGCAAGCTACCTTGGGCACGGTATTGAATGTGTACAAACAAAAGGAAAATTGGTTTTACGTTCAAACTCCAGATAAGTACCTTGCATGGGTAGATGAAGGAGGAGTTGTTTTGGTAGACGAACAGAGTGCGGAAAATTGGAGAGACGATGAAAAGATCATTTATTTAAAGACCTACGGCCATGCTTTTCAGGACTCCCAATTCGATGGTGCGGTCATTTCAGATCTTACGGCAGGCGGACTGTTGAGCGTGGTGCGTAATTCAGATGATAATTTTATGGTCCGCTTTCCCGACGGACGAAATGCCTATGTTCGAAAAAACGAGGCAAGGCCATACAGCGATTGGCTGGAAACGCTAAGCCCCACCAACGAGAATTTGGTAGCGACCGGAAAGACCTTAATGGGGGTCCCATACCTTTGGGGGGGCACTTCAACAAAAGGGGTAGACTGCAGTGGCTTTACAAAAACTGTTTTTTTTCTTAATGGCATGGTTATTCCACGAGACGCTTCACAGCAAGTGCGCACAGGAATGGCAATAGACTCCACTCGAAATTTTGATGTCTTGCAACGGGGCGATTTGTTGTTTTTTGGAAGAAAAGCAACAGACTCCACGAAGGAAAAAGTAGTACACGTTGGAATGTGGATTGGAAATAAGGAATTTATCCACGCCTCTGGAAAGGTGCGCGTAAGCAGTATAGACAAGTTATCTCCTAACTACGATGAGTATAATCTAAATCGATATCTGCGCACCAAGCGAGTTTTTAAACAAGAGGGCAAAGGCCTAATTGATTTGACACAGACCTTAGCTGAACGAGATTAGGCGCACACTAACATTTTATTTTGCCTGTTCAGGATAAATAAGGTCATACAATTGCTGGCAAAATGCCTTTTGTTCAGGCGTGGGTTCAAAGTCGGGCAAGTCTTGTTTTTCAAAAATGATAACCCACAGGTTGAATCGAAAGCGATAATGCATTTTTTCGATTTGCGACCCTCCTTTTTTGGCTACCAATTTATCTAATTTTTGAAATTCTTTTTCCCACCATTTCATGTTTGCGTTTCCAGCCTTTTCATAGTCTTTGTTGAACCGAGTTAGAAAAGTTTTCGTCAGGTCTCGTTCAATCTTAAAGGCATCTTCCCTTGCCGCAAGCTCGTTCAAATAAGCAGTGCTTTTCTGAATTGCGCGCATGGTGTCTACAATACTATCGAGCTCGAAGAAGTTTTTATAGCTTTCAGCTAAACGTTCATAGCGCTCATAGGCAATTAATGGTTGCTCAGTTTCATTTATGGATTTTGAAATAGCGTATTGTTCTTTATAATTCTCGAGAATTTCTGATTTTGATTTTTTGAGATTCCCATTTTTTACCGATTGTATTTCTAGCCAACTAAATGCCTGCGCAATCTGTTCTTGGGGCGGCCAACGATGATTGCCATTAAATGAGAAAAGTGTATTCTGGAACCCTAATTGCGTTAGGTAGGTCTTTGCGTCTAACATTTCGCGATAATTCATATCGTGCTCGCCACATATTCCGGCGTAGGCGAACTTTTGGGCGGCAGGCATATGGTAGGGCAATTGCGAGAAACCAGCACCACAAGCAATAACCCCTTCAATTTGACCGCTCATTGAAGCAATAGCAGAGACGAAACGAGATCCGCCAGAAAACCCCGCCAAATAGACGCCTTTCTCTTTTATGTTGAAATTGGAAAAAATATGACCAAAAAGACGTTCCGCTATGGCAAAATTACGATCGTAAGCCCCATTGCGCGAGTTATTGGAGCAAACGAGAATATAATTTTGATCTTCTGCGGACTGCTTAAAGACTTCAAGCGCATTTTTTCCTCTTCCGGACGGAGAGAAAACAATTAGAATTGACGACAATAGATTGCTTTTGTAGGTTGTGGGCAAGTAAAGCGCAAAAGTTTCAGACGAGGTATTGCCAACAGGTATTGAATCTATTATCACCCCTGTTTCGTATCCTTTTTGTGCATTACAAATAAGCATTAAACCAAAAGCTAATAGGAAGAGGAAATTCTTCATCTTGACATTAATTTTTCTCGTCGAGGGCAAAAGCAATTATCTTATTTCCTTTGGGGGTTCCCAGTTTTTCTCCACCACAGGCAATAGCAATGTATTGCTTGCCTTCAACCTCATACATGGCCGGGGTAGCAAATGCTGCAGCCGGAAGCTTGTATTCCCAAAGCAATCGCCCTGTTGTTTTATCGAAGCACCTAAAATATCCATCTTTAGTGGCTGCAATAAAAAGAAGGCCGTTTTCCGTGACCACCGCACCACCGTAATTTTCGCATCCCGTTCCTTTGCCGCCCTCACCAAGTTGCGGCGTATCTCCTAGAGGAACAGACCAAATATAATCGCCTGTATTAAGATCTATAGCGTGCATGGTGCCCCAAGGTGGGGAAATTCCCGGGAGACCTTTACTGTCCAGGAATTTGGTATATCCCGAATGCCGATAACTCCTCTTTGCTGTCTTTGGCTCCTCTTTTTCAACCCATTTGCGCTCAACTTCCTCTTCGTATAAATATTGAAGCAACGCATTCAGTTCATCATCCTCGATTTCTGGGAAGCCTGTCATCATTCCTTTACCATTACGTATAACTTGCGAAACCTCATCCTTGTCTTTCCGTAGCTGCAAATCTAAAAGGGCAGGATAACCGCTTGCAGTTGCTCCCTGACGATTCTCCTGATGGCAGCTTGCGCATAATTTTTGGTAGATGGCTTTTCCTCTTGGTGTATCTTCGGCAATTTTGTCCTCTATACTAATCTTAAGGTCCCAAGCCATTTCATTTGAATTTACATAAATGATACCTTCTTGAGGGTCGGCAGCCGTGCCGCCCCATTCCGCAGCACCGTCGTAACCGGGCAGCAAAAAATTGGAAGTTAAGGCAGGTGGCGCGTATTGCCGCCGATCGGAATTTCGAAAAATCTCCAAAAGTTCATCCTTGTTTTCTGCAAACGGACTAATATCGTTTTCTGTAAGATCCTGTGACTGTCTAGCAAACGGCTTAGGTCTTTGT
>CALIJE010000039.1 GCA_938017825.1 uncultured Flavobacteriaceae bacterium | reverse complement strand
GCTTTTACCCCTGAAGAAAAGTATGAAAAATTGCGTGAGAAGAACCCCGTGTTAGACCTACTCAGAAAAGAGTTCGACTTAGACCTCTAATTTTTTCAAATAACGTTTATAGAGTCCAAAAAATAGGAGCACAACCCCAATTATAAAAAGCCCTACTGATTCCCGGCCTTCCTCTATATTCTTGATGTCTCCTTTACCAATTTCGAATCCTTCAAACTGCTCAGGAAAAAAATAAAATCCTCCGCATAAAGCTAAAATCCCAGCAACAAGTAAAAACACAGAAGGTACGCGGTTAAGTGCAAATCCAAAACTTAGTAACGCAGAAACGGCATAGACGATAATCCACATCATAGGGTCCGGGTCGTTATATTGCAATACCGCCGAGGTTACGCATAGCAATCCGTACAACAATGCAAATATTTTTACCCCAGTTTTCATATGTCAAAGATAGCAGCTTATTTTGATTAGCCCCGCAATCACATTACATTTGGATCATAAAACAAGTATATCATGTTAGGTTTAAAATTGCCTACCGATCCTAGATGGGTCAATATCGTAGAAAAAAACATTGACGAAATTCTTACCGACCATGCTTACTGTGAGCAAAAAGCGGCCAGCACGGCGATTTCATTTATAGTTGGCTTTCCCGAGTATACAGAGTTGGTCGAGGAAATGGTTGCCTTATCTCGAGAGGAAATGGGACACTTTAAAATGGTACATGATAGAATATTGGCAAGGGGTAATGTTCTTGGCAGAGATCGCAAAGACGAATACGTTTTGCAGTTAATGAAATTTTTTCCAAAGGGAGGTAGCCGAACCACACAGTTGGTGCATCGACTTTTATACGCAGCCTTGATCGAAGCACGCAGTTGTGAACGTTTTAGATTACTCTCTGAAGAATTAAACGACGATGAATTGGCAGAATTCTATCGCAAACTAATGATCAGCGAAGCTGGGCACTATACCATGTTCCTCAATTTTGCGAGGCAATATGGAAATCGAAAAGAGGTAGATACAAAGTGGCAAGAACTACTTGAATACGAAGCTGGTATTATGAAAAATCTAAGTAAAGGCGAGAGCATTCACGGTTGATAGGACTACGTTTCTAGGAACATTTACTTTTCAGCAATTTTATCTACATAATAATCATACATGGCAAACTGTGACCGTATGGCCGGTTTGTCATTTTTGCGATAAGCATTGTCTTGAGCCTCATTAAACACCCTTGCTTTTACATTATCGTTCCACGACATTTCAAAAGTATCAAGTAATTCTCTTTTAATTTCAGGGTCATAAATCGGGCAGCCTACTTCTACCCTATTTTCGAGATTTCTTGTCATAAAATCAGCTGATGATATGAATACACGTTCTTCCCCGCCATTGCAGAAAATAAATATTCTAGGATGCTCTAAAAATTTATCGACGATACTGATCGCCTCGATATTTTCACTCATACCCTTTACACCAGGCACCAAACAGCATATACCCCGAATAATCAATTGAATCTTAACACCGGCGTTGCTTGCCTTGTATAAGCGATCGATCATTTTATAGGAAGTAAAGCTGTTCATCTTTATTTTGATGAAAGCTTCCTTCCCCATGCGCGCATTTTCAATTTCGTTATCGATTAATTTTTTGAAGAAATTTTTGGTGTAATGAGGGGATACCACCAAATGCTTGTACTTATTTATCTTATATGTAGTCTCAAAAAAATCGAAGACCTTGTTCAACTCCTTTAAAATAGGCTCATGTGCCGTAAATAAAGTATAATCCGTATAAATTTTTGCCGTTGATTCGTTAAAATTGCCTGTACTGATAAAACCATACCGTTTAAGTGAATTGTCTTCTTCGCGTTCGATAAGGCAAATTTTACTGTGCACTTTTAAGCCTGGAACTCCAAATATCAGTTTAACACCTTCAGCTTGAAGCTCCTCCGCATACCTAATATTGGCCTGCTCATCAAAACGGGCCCGAAGCTCAATTTGCAAAGTTACCTGTTTGCCATTCTTCACGGCATTTGCCAAACATGCGGCTACCTGAGAATCACTTGCCAATCGGTATACCGTAATTTTAATCGTCTTTACCTTTGGATCCATTGCCGCCTCCCGAAGGAACTTGATCATGTATGAAAACGTATGATAGGGCGTGTATTGTAGGTAATCCTTGGTAGCGATCTTTTCAAGAATACTTCCTTCCAAGCCCAGTCCTTTTACCGGTAAGGGCTTAATTTTGTCGTACATTAAATCTTGTCTCCCCAAGCTAGGAAACCCCATATAATCGCGCTTGTTATGGTATCGCCCCCCGGGAATAACACTATCGGTATCCTCGATCTGCATCTTATCCATAAGAAACTCCAGGGTATCTTTTGCTATATTCTTATCATATACAAAGCGTACCGGATCGCTAATTTTTCGGTGCTCTACACTTGAAGAAATTTTCTCGATAAAACTCTTGCTTAGGTCATTATCGATATCGAGTTCGGCATCTCTTGTAATTTTGATCATATTCGCCGCAATCGAACTATAATCAAACATTGTAAAAATACTATCCAAACAAAATCGAATTACATCGTCGAGCATAATGATGTAATTCTTATTACCTTCCTTAGGAAGTACTACAAAACGGTCAACTCCTTTTGGAATCTCAATTAAGGCATAACGCTTTTCCTTTTTGTCGGCAGTTTGTTTGGTTCTATCATAGCTCTTTAAAATCATCTTTACCGCTAAATAAGCAGCGGTGTCCTTTAAGGTTGGAAACTCGGTAAGGTCATTTAAAACAATCGTCATCAGTTGCGGACTTACTTTTTGCAAAAAATAGTTTTTTGCAAATTTTTTCTGGGCCGCACTAAGCTCGGTTTCGTTTATGATATATATATTCTGATGCTCTAATTCTTTCTCTACTTGTTTAAGAATCTCTACACTCTTGGCTTGTTGAGTAATGCATATTTGGGTGATTTCCTCTAACAATTCCTTTGCATTTTCACCCCCTAATACACTTTTGCCCTTTTCCCCAGCATCAACGATTCGTTTTACGGTAGCATAACGTACTTTAAAGAATTCGTCGAGATTATTTGAGAAAATACCCAAAAAACGAAGGCGTTCAATTAATGGAACATTTACATCCACACTTTCTTGAAGCACGCGTTCATTGAATCGTAACCAGCTAATTTCCCTATTTATATACTGATTTTTCGTTTTGATCATTTATCTAAACTGCTTTGCGAATAACGTTCTTATTGTGGTTCCTTTATCTATTTCAGACCAACTATCAATACCGAATTGCATTTGCACCAAGCCTGTTGTAGGAAGATTGTCAATATAGGTATTTCCCAAAGAATTGGCAATATGCGTAAAGGCGTGGTTGTGACCAAAGAGCATTACACTTTCCAAGTCATTATCGAGTTCCTTTATGAACTGAAGTACACTATCCCCAGAAAAATCATAGAGCATATCACTTAGTTGAAATTGTTGCAACGGGAAGTTTAATTTTCGCACAAATATGGTCGCTGAATGAAGGGCTCTATTAGCCGTACTTGAAAAAATAAAATCAACGTTCGTATTCTCATTTGCCCACTTTTCAGCAATCAATAGCCCGTCATTGATACCCCTTGGCAATAAGGGCCTATCCTTATCACTAACATTGTGTTCCCAAGAAGATTTACCATGACGTACAAGAATAAGCTGCTTCATTATTTCGAATAATTATGAAAGTAGAATTAGGGAGCAAGACGTTCAATAATCCATTTACTATGTTGAAAAGTATATTTAATACGGTCGTGCAACCGATTGGGGCGACCTTGCCAAAACTCCATTGATACAGGCTTCACCAAATACCCTCCCCAATAAGATGGGCGTTTGATCGGCTTGTTTTTCAGTTCTTTCTGTAAGGCTTTAAGTTTAGATTCCAATGCTTCTCGCGATGGTATTACTTCACTCTGTGGAGAAACGATGGCACCTAGTCGACTTCCTTCAGGCCTAGAATTAAAGTAGGTATCCGAAACCTCATCCAAGGTCTTTTCAGCTAGCCCTTTGATAATTACCTGACGCTCTAAATGTGGCCAAAAAAAGGATAGGCATACATTAGGCAATTTTGCGATTGCCCTCCCCTTTTCGCTATTGTAATTCGTGTAAAAGATAAAGCCTTCTGAATTGAATTTCTTTAAAAGAACCACTCTGTTCAGTGGGAAACCATCCGAACCGATAGTACTTAACGACATTGCATTTGGTTCCTCAACCCCATTTGAATGCTCCGCTTCTTTAAACCAAGACTTGAACAATGCCATTGCATTATCGGGTACGGTAGCCTCCAACAGGCTGCTCTTTTCGTAAGATTTCCGGTAATTGCTTAGGTCTTTCTGCATGACGTTATATCTTGTTTCAAGTTAAGTAAAGTTCAGGAAAAGAATGCGAACCAGAAAGTTGATTTCGCTTTTTTTACCATTCAAAAACTTTACCATCGTCAGCAAGTTCAACGG
>CALIJE010000038.1 GCA_938017825.1 uncultured Flavobacteriaceae bacterium | reverse complement strand
AGAGACCGCCACCGATAACAATACCAGAACCGTCGCGAACGTTCGCAGCTATTTCAACAAATGCAATGGCAATTTAGGAACTTCAGGTTCCGTAGAATTCATGTTCGATCATACCTGCAATTTTAGGATTGCGGCCGAGGGGATTGACCCTGAAGAATTGGAATTGGAAATGATCGACTTTGGCGCTGAGGAGGTCTTTGTCGATGAGGACGGTATTTTGATCTACGCCGCTTTCGGAAGTTTTGGAGCCATTCAAAAAGAATTGGAGAACCGTAACATAGAAATACTCTCATCTGGTTTTGAACGAATTCCGCAGGTAACCAAGAAATTGAACGAAGAGCAGATTGCCGATGTGGAGAAATTATTGGAGAAAATCGAAGAAGATGATGATGTGCAGAATGTATATCATACCATGCAGGAGTAGATCGGAATATTAATGAATGCTAAAGCCGACTTATAGTTGGCTTTTTTTGTGTACTTATTGTTATTATCTGAGCATCAAATTAAAGTATTTAGCAAACTGTAACTTTTATTCAGCATGTAATCAATAGCCAAATTCACCGACCAAACTTTAAACCAAACCCATGAAAAGACTATTTACAGTGCTTGCGTTGCTGGGACTATTGAGCGTACAAGCTCAAGAAATGAACCCTGAACGCCTCGAGGAATTAATAACCCAGGTTTCTGACACTACGGCCATCAATGGCAATTCGGTTCAATTCGCTTACAAAGAAACCCTATTGATTTGTGTGTATGACGAGAATGCCAATCGCATGCGAATCATAACTCCCGTTATCAAAAAAGAAGATCTAGAGGAAGAACAGTTGTTGAATGCGCTGGTTGCCAATTTTCATTCGGCCTTGGATGTAAAGTACGCCTTGAGCGATGAAATTATCTGGTCGGTCTTTATTCATCCGTTGAAAGAATTATCGGATCATCAAGTACTCGACGCTATAGATCAAGTCTACTCGGCCGCGATGACCTTCGGCTCAACCTACTCCAGTACGAGCCTGGTTTTTCCGGGGAATACTAAAAAGAAAGAAGACCCCAACAAACTGCTTGAAAAAAATAAGATTTAGAAACTGTACTCTAGTACTTTACCCTTTACGCCTTTGAAAAAGTTTTCATAGGTCTTAAAATCATCTTCCTTGTCCTCCGTTGGCCAATGTGGTTCGGAAACTTTTACCTGTTTTTTACCAAAATCAAAAGCGATCAAAATAATCGGTACTTCTGCCTTTTTGGCGATATAATAGAATCCGCTTTTTAAGGTGGCAACCTTTTTCCGAGTACCTTCGGGGGCCAAGGTTAGGCGAAAAATAGCTCTAGTCTTGAAGATTTCGGCCGTTGCGGTTACCGTGTCGTTATTCTTTGTTCGATCTACGGGAGCGCCGCCCATCCACCTAAAATACCAACCAAAAGGTGGTTTAAAGAGGCTTTTTTTTCCTACAAAATTGATTTTAACATTCCACATTCTTCGCAGCAATAATCCTAAGGGAAAATCCCACCAGCTTGTGTGGGGCACTACTGCAATGACACACTTTTTAATGTGTTCTGGAAATTCTCCATTCACTGTCCATCCCATCAATTTGAAATAGATAAACCTGGCAAGTTTGTGCATAAAATTGTATCACGATTGTAAAGCACCGAAGTACCATAAAATCTAGGTGAAGTTAAATCTTTTGATAGATGGTCTTCAGTTTCGCATGGGAAATCGTGTTGCACCAATCTTTTCCTAAGGCATTTTCCCATAACGGCTCCATGCTCATTGCAACCCTGGTCATGGTATCGAAATCGGTATCGCTCAAGGAGGCGGTTATCCCTGTTGGCAGTACAATATTTTGTTGCGCAACCATTTGTTTAAATAAGGCAACACCTTCGGGATAAAATTCTTCGAGATGTTGAAATACCAGGCAATTACCGATGCCGTGCCGTACACCCAATACATAAGACAACCCATAGCTCATGGCATGCGCCACACCAACTTGGGAATAAGCTATACTCATTCCCCCGTGCCAGGATGCCATCATCAGTTTTTCACGCGATTCATTTACATCTAAATCTCCTAAATATACCTCCTTACAAAGGGCCAGGGCCTTCTCACCATGGCTTTCGCTAAATGCGTTTAAAAATGTACCGTTCAATGATTCAATACAGTGTATAAAACAGTCCATACCCGTATAAAACCACTGGTCCTTAGGCACCCCTTGAGTTAAATCAGGGTCTAGGATAACTTGATCAAAAATGGTATAATCTGAATTGATACCGAGTTTCCGTTCTGGTCCGAGGAGCACTGTAGTTCTCGATATTTCGGCCCCAGTGCCACTTATAGTAGGTATACCAACGTGGTAAACTGAAGGTTTGGAAACCAAATCCCAACCTTGATAGTCGGCCGAACTTCCTTCATTATTCAACATGATCGCTACCGCCTTCGCCAAATCTAACAAGGTACCACCACCTATACCGATTATACCCGAGGGCAATTCTTCAAAATCTTGGGAAATCTTTTCTACTAAGGCATCTACTTGTGCCGTTTTCGGTTCTTCATCAGCCGAAATAAATACCAGCCGATCATTAAAAATCAACGGAATACGCGTCACAAAATCAGTGTCTTCAAATACGTCATCGACCAAGAAAACACATGGTGCCTCAGAGCTTTTGCGCTGTGGCATCAAAATATCGCCTAATTGATCAAAACTTCCTTTGCCATAAACTACTCTGGGAACCATCGGAAAGTTTCGATGTTGAACTTTCGTCTTGGTATTGACGGTCTCGCGTACGTTCTGTTTATTGCTATCCATAAAGGCTTTACAAGTATGCTAATATTTTATCTAACGTATTCAATGTTAGATAATTATGATTTCTATTTTCAACTGACACTTCCTCATGTTGCCATGTGGTATGAAAGGGCACATGCACAGCTTTGGCACCAATATTCAACAAAGGTAATACATCTGACTTCAAAGAATTTCCAATCATCAAAAACTCTTTTACTTCTATTTCTAAATGATCTAAAAGTTTTTGGTAATTGGTTTCTTTTTTATCACTGAGTACCTCTACATGATGAAAGTACTTTGAGAGCCCCGAACGTTCTAACTTTCTTTCTTGATCAAGAAGGTCGCCTTTGGTCAATACCAGAAGCCGATACTTCGAATTCAGCTCGGCTAAAACCTCCTCTACCCCGCTCAAAATTTCAACAGGATGACTGATCATTACTTTTCCAAGATTCAAAATCCTGTTCAAGGTTGCCTGCGAAACTTCATTATTTGAAAGTTCTAGGGCAGTCTCGATCATAGAAAGCATAAAACCTTTAATGCCATACCCATATAAATCAAGATTCTTAATCTCCATCTTGAACAATTCTTGATCTATTTTATTCTTGGTTTCATACCCCTCCAACAGTTCGGCAAACTTCTCTTCAGTATTCCTAAAATAAGTCTCGTTCACCCATAGTGTATCATCCGCATCAAATCCTATTGTGGTAATGGCACTAAAATCTACTTCCATAGCTGTTTGGCCTTTTCTAGATCTTCCGGAGTATCTATTTCAATACCCGAAACATCAGTTTCTACCATTTTTATCTTTTTCCCATACTCCAAATACCGAATGGCTTCAATCTTCTCAGTTGCCTCGAGAGCCAACATGGGCAAACGTTGAAAATCCATTAAGGCACGTTTTCGAAAGGCATAGATACCTTTGTGTTTATAATAGGTTGCCAAGTTTCCTTCTGCTCTTGGAAAAGGAATTGGCGACCTTGAAAAATATAAGGCGAAATTGCGATTGTCTACTATGACTTTAACGGTGTTGGGATTATTGATTTCGTCCTCATCATTAATTTTGACCATTAATGAAGCCAAATCGATTTCCTCTGTATCGTCGCTTTCAAAAACTTCCAATACGCGTTTTAAGCTCTCTTTTTCGGTAAATGGTTCATCGCCTTGCACGTTAACAATAATATCGACCTCCATATCCATTACGGCCTCAGCAATACGATCACTTCCACAGTCATGTTCTGTTTTGCTCATTAGGGCCTTGCCACCAGCCTGGGTGATGGTGTCGTATATTATTTCACTGTCGGTGACAACATAGACCATATCGAACAACTGTGTCTGCATTGCTGCTTCATAAGTGCGCAGAATAACAGGTTTTCCACCCAAATCTTGCATCAACTTAGCAGGGAAGCGACTTGCAGCGTAGCGGGCGGGAATCATTGCGATAATTTTCACCTGGGTTTCGATTTAGTTTACGATTTTTTTCGAGGTCTTAATTTTCTGTAGATCCAAAACACGAAACTGAGAATAACAATAACCAATATAATAGCCAGTACAGGAAAAAAAATAGATGCTGCCGTAACCACAGCAGCAGTTCCTGTTTCGACCGTGGATACCACCGGATTGCCCAAGCCGCCCGTAGTTGCAGTAGATGTGAGCCTGCCTGCCGCACCTGCACTTTTGATGGCGGTTGCCGTACCGCCCCCGGCAATTATGGCCAAGGACCAAGTTAGAACCGGGTCTAGATCGGCCACGGTAGAAACCATTACAGCCGTACCGGCTATTGCGGCCAACGGCACTGAAATACTGTCCAATAAATTGTCAACAAAAGGTACGAAATACGCGAATATCTCAATCAGCATTGCGACGCCAAGTGTAAGCACTGCGGGCAAACTGCCGATCCATTCCCAGCTTTCATTCAGGTTAAAATCACCAAAATAGGCAGCCAAACTTAAAGCGAACAACGGAAGAAACACCCGAAATCCAACAGAGGCCGCGAGGCCAATACCTAAAAAAATACTAATGATCGTTTCGTAAGTCATTGATGAAAATTTCGAGGGACAAATTTTTACAAAACGAATTTACGCTAATCCACATCAACAAAAAAATCGTTTCGGAAGCCGATCAAGTACAACTTACTTTTAGCTCGCGTAACTGCAGTATAAAGCCAGCGAAGGTATTCCTTGTCAACACCGTTAGGCATATATGGCTGTTCTACAAAAACCGTATCCCATTGGCCACCTTGAGATTTGTGACAGGTAATGGCATATGAAAATTTTACCTGTAACGCATTAAAGAACTTGTTCCCTTTTACAGATAAGAACTTCTTGTACTTTGATGTCTCATTCTCATAATCTTTCATTACCTCTTGATACAAGCGATTCGAATCTTCGTACGGAAGAGAAGGCGCTTCTGCCTTGATCGTATCTAATAGCAATACCGTTTCAAAAGGACGCTGATTGGGATAATCTACCATCTTTACCTTTACCTCGGCAAATTTAAAGGTGTAAAGCTCTTTGATCGAAAAAATTTCCAACACTTCGATAATATCCCCGTTAGCTATGAAACCAGCCTCTGTATTCGGCTCTAGCCAAAAATAATTATTCTTCACCACCATCATGTAATCACCGACCGCAAGTTCGTTCTCTAGATATAGAATGCGATTGCGAATATTTTCATTGTATAGATTAGCCCTTTTATTTGAGCGCACGATAAACGCCGTTTCTTCTTTGCCGTTTTCGTCATAGGAGGTCTCGATAGCCTCAAGAATTTCGTGCCCATCTATTAAGCGAACGATATCTGAATAGGGAGATACATGAAATTGAAACCGTTCAAAGAACTCAGACTGCAATTGTTCCCTTAGATTGGTGGCATTCATCAATATTCCTGAGTCCTCAGCTTGGCGCACCACTTCATCAAGCTCTATTTTTGTAACCTCCTTGTTGTAGTTTAGAGAAATCTTGTCGCCATCGAGTGCCGGACTCAGATCTAAATGAACCGGTGGTAATTGGGCGGTATCTCCAATTAGGATCACTTTGCAATTATGGCCAGAATAAACGAACATCAATAGGTCGTCTAATAGTGAACCGTTATCCATTAATTTGGAGTTGGTGGGAGCATCGGGTATCATAGAGGCCTCATCTACGATAAAAACAGTATCACGGTGCTTGTTGGGCGCGAGTACAAATTGTACCGCTCCACCACGCTGCTTTTTTGGAAAATAGATTTTCCTATGAATTGTAAATGACTTTGTCTGGGAATAATTCGACATCACCTTTGCGGCCCTGCCTGTAGGCGCCATAAGAACGGACTTTAATTTGGTATGCCATAAATTATTGACCAACGTACCGACAATGGTCGTTTTACCTGTGCCAGCAAATCCTTTCAACAAAAAAACGGAATCTTTTTTAGAAGACAACAAAAATCCGGCTAACTGCTGCAAGGCAATCGATTGTTTTAGCGTGGGCTCATGGGGAAATTTTTCCTCAAGTATTTTGTAGAACGAAGCTTCGGTAAGGGTCGCCATTGCCGGCAAAGATAGAGAGGATTTTAGCTTCTAAAAAAAGCAATCAAACATTTCCCTTCAGAAACCAGAAAAAAATCTATAAAATAGCCTATTTCAGACCTGCAATGGAACAGATTTTGATGTATCAAGAACACATGCGTTTTCAACGCCTAAGAACAATGTTGAAAAATTAGGCGGTTTCAAAAAAAATTGTAGATTTGTTTTTAACCAATCACTAAAATTAATTGAAAAAATGATTACACTTATTTTACTAATTGTTGGGGCGTGTTTATTGACCGTTGGTATCGTTTGGGTTATTGATAAATATGTTTCGCAAAAAATGAAACCGATCATCTTTATTTTGTTCAGTTTGATATCAATATTTCTGGCCTATAAAATTTATCAGTCGATTACAGGGCCCATTGAATTCAACAAAGTAAAGCAAGAACGTTTTGGTTTGGTCATAGACAAGTTAAAGGATATTCGAAATGCCCAAGAAGCATATAAGAGCGTAAATCAAAAATATACAGGTGATTTTACCCAATTGATCAATTTTATCGATACGGGTAAATATGTAATTACGCAGCAACGAGATTCCTCGTATACGTATTTTGATGAAGTGTACAAGATTGATCAATTGCGGGAGGTGACCATCATCGACACCTTGCGTTTTGTCTCTGTAAAGGATTCGTTGTTCAAAACAGATACGCGGTACAAGTCGCTTGCCACCATCCCGAATGCGGCAAATGGAGAAAAAATTCAAATGAAAGCCGATATCATTGAGAAAAGTGGCTACAAGGCTCCGGTTTTTAAAGCCTGGGTAGACAAAGAAGTATTATTATATGATCAGCAAAAGTCGCTTAGGCAAAAAGAGAATGCAGAACAAAGTGTTGAAGAGGTCAATGGAAGCGAAATAAGTGTTGGTTCATTAGAAGAAGTTAGTACGAGCGGTAACTGGCCACCGATTTATGACAGTACAAAAGACTAATAATAAAACGGAGAATACCGTAAAAGATTTTTATAGACTGTCCATTCAAGTAAGTTTGAATGGACTTTCTTTTTGTCTACTTGATACGGTTGCAAATTCGATAGTAAACTCCGATCAGCTCCTATTTCACAAAGAACTTAGTCCGTTTCAAACCCTTGAAGAGCTAAAAAAGCTATTGGCAAGAAACAAAATTGAACAGTCTAACTATTCAGAGGTTGTTGTCATTCACCGCAATAATTTGTTCACCTTGGTTCCCAAACCTTTGTTCAAAGCAGATGAAATGGCAAATTACTTAAAATTCAATGCCAAAATCTTATCGAACGATTTTATCGCCCATGATGACATTGAAGGACATGACCTTGTAAACGTGTATGTCCCTTTCGTGAATATCAATAATTACATTTATGATCTATTTGGGGAGTTTGTATATAAGCATCATGGTACCATAATGATACAATCGCTCTTAAACGAAAAAAGTATGGTCAAGAGTCCTATTTGCTATGCTCATATTTCTGAACAGCAATTGGATATTACCGTTGTCGAGAACAAAAAATTACAGCTGTTCAATAACTTCGATTTTAGCACCAAAGAAGACTTCTTGTACTACCTTTTATTTACAATGGAACAGCTGAAACTTGACCCAGAAACAATAAGGCTTAGGCTTTTCGGGGATGTAGAGGAGGGTGATCACATCTATAATCTCTGTTATGACTATGTAAAGCATATCGCGATATTCGCACCTTCGCACAATGCGGAGCTAATTAGCTCGGGGAACTCGGAATCTATAGACTTTACCGTTCTTAATGCGCTCTAATGAGAATTATATCAGGGCAACATAAGGGCAGAAGAATAACAGCGCCCAAAAAGCTTCCGGTTCGACCGACGACCGATATGGCCAAGGAGGCTCTTTTTAATATATTGAACAATCGGTTTTATTTTGATGACCT
>CALIJE010000037.1 GCA_938017825.1 uncultured Flavobacteriaceae bacterium | reverse complement strand
GAGTTCCTTAACTTTGTCATCAAAGACCAGGCATTTGACTCCAAAAAGAATCGTAATTACAGGCGGCCCAAGCACCGGAAAAACTTCCTTGATCAATGCCTTGGAAAAAAATGGGCATTTCTGTTTTCATGAAGTCATTCGCCTAATGACCTTGGAAGCCAAGGAAAAGGGAGATCTGATGAATCTAGAAACCAATCCTATCGCAACGGTTGCCGACCCAATGGCGTTCAATCAGAAGATATTGGCGGCGCGTCTTAAGCAATACCATGAAGCCGATGCGATACAAAAAGAGCAGGTCTTCTTCGACAGGGGCATACCGGATGTGCTGGCTTATATGGACTATTTTAAACAGCCCTACGGCAGCTCGTTCAGCACCATAGCCGAAGAACATCGCTACGACACTATTTTTTTATTGCCCATTTGGAAAGAGATCTATGCGCGCGATAGCGCACGTTTTGAAAGTTATGAAGAAGCTCAGCAGATTCATGACCATTTAAAGAACACTTATACCGAATTGGGCTATGAGGTAAACGAAGTGGCACCCGATAGTATTGAAAATCGCATTGAGTTTATTTTAAATCAACTTTGAACGTGGTAGTACAGGCACCGCTCAACATATTAAAAACCTACTGGGGACATGACGAATTTAGGGGTTCTCAAGAAGAAGCCGTAAAGGCGATTTTAGATGGGAAGGATGTTTTGGCCCTAATGCCAACAGGCGGAGGCAAATCGGTCTGCTTTCAAATACCGGCGCTTTCAAAAGAAGGAATCTGCATCGTGGTGTCGCCCTTGGTGGCGCTGATCCAAAACCAGGTACAGGCCTTAAAGGAGAAGGGAATCAAAGCGATCGCCCTAACGGGTGGCATTCCCCAAAATGAGGTGATCGATCTCTTGGACAATTGTTGCTTTGGCAATTACAAGTTTCTGTACCTCTCCCCTGAACGATTGAAGCAAGAACTCGTTCAGAACCGCATTCGGCAAATGAACGTGAATTTGATCGCCATAGACGAAGCGCATTGTATTTCGCAATGGGGCCATGATTTTAGACCCGCCTATTTGGAGTGTGCCGTATTGCGCGAACTCGCCCCGGAAGCGCCTTTGATCGCCTTGACCGCAACTGCGACCGAACTCGTCTCCAATGACATCTTATCCGTGCTGCAGTGCACCGAGCCTTTAGTGGTAAAAGATTCGTTCGCCAGAAAAAATATCGCTTTCGAGGTAGTCTGGGCAGATGATAAGAAATACCGTATCAAAAAGTGGTGCCTAGAATCAAAAACCAGTGTCATCATCTATGTAAGAAATCGTAGAACGGCCCAAGACCTGAGCAGTTTTCTAAATGGCAATGGAAGTTCGGCCACCTTTTATCATGGGGGCATCACCAAGGCCGAAAAAACCAAACGTCTTGATCTATGGCTCGAAAATAAGGTGAAGACCATGGTGGCGACCAATGCCTTTGGGATGGGTATCGACAAGGCCGACGTAGGTTTGATCATCCACTATCAAATACCAGACTGTATTGAAAATTACTTTCAAGAAGCGGGCCGGGCCGGTAGAAACGGTGCTCATGCCAAAGCCATTTTGCTCACCAACAAAACCGACCATAAGGAGGTAAAAAACCAGTTTTTGAGCGTTTTGCCCACTATCGATTTTATCAAGACCCTGTATCATAAACTCAACAATTACTTTCAGGTTTCGTATGGTGAACTACCAGAAACCGAATTTCGATTGAATTTCAATGCCTTCTGCGATACCTATGGGCTGAATACCTTATTGGCCTTTAACGCCTTTCGCATTCTAGATCAACATTCAGTGATTTCATTGCATGAATCGTTTTCCAAAAAAACCTCGGTTCAGGTGCGTGTTGGCAAACAAGTTCTTTTCGATTATTTGGAAAAAAATCAAAGGGTGGTCCCGGTCGTTCAGACCCTATTGCGCACCTATGGCGGTATTTTCGATTTCGTGACAAAAATAAATACCTTTTTGATCGCCAAAAAAACGGAGGTCCCCGAGCAGCGCGTCCTACAAGTATTAGAGCAGCTGCAGAAAGACGACATCCTTGACTATGAAGCCCAAGACAACGATCTTTCATTGGTATTCTTGGTGCCTCGTGAAGATGAACTGACCATTAATGCCTTTGCCAAGAAAGTAACCGAACGGCATCAATTGAAAGTAGCTCAAATAGATAGTATGCTGGCCTATATTTCCAATACAAGGGTCTGCAGAAATGAACAATTGTTGCACTACTTTGGGGAAACCAAAGCGCAAGCCTGTGGCACTTGTGATGTATGCCGTGCGAAGCACAAAAAGGTCGGCAGCCCATCTGAAGTAAAAGGTGGGATTCTGCAGCTCCTAGCTCGGTCGAAATGCAACTCCAGGGAGCTGATCGCCAACTTGGCGCATGAGGAGGCCGCAATCTTGGTAGGCATTAAACAGTTATTGGAAGATGGCCGTATACGAGTAAATTCGCGAAACGAATATGAATTAGTATGAGAGACTTACGAATTGTTTTTATGGGCACCCCAGAATTCGCTGTAGCGACACTAGCCGCATTGGTAGAGGCCAACTATACTATAGTAGGAGTCATTACGGCGCCCGACCGCCCCGCGGGCAGAGGCAAAAAAATGCGTGCTTCGGCCGTAAAGCACTACGCTTTGGACAATGACTTGCCCCTATTGCAACCCACAAATTTAAAGGATGCGGCCTTCTTGGATGAATTGAAGGCCCTGCATGCGAATCTGCAGATCGTAGTGGCCTTTCGCATGTTGCCTACGGTCGTATGGTCAATGCCAGCCTACGGCACCTTTAACCTTCATGCCTCGCTCCTACCCGATTATCGCGGAGCCGCGCCTATAAATTGGGCTATAATCAACGGGGATACCGAAACAGGTGCCACGACCTTCTTTATAGATGACAAAATAGATACCGGAGAAATTATCCTTCAGAAAAAGACCGCTATAGCTGCAGACGACACGGCAGGGAGTCTTCATGACCGATTAATGTATGTAGGGGCCGAGTTGGTTCTAGATACGGTAAAACTGATCCAAGAAGACAAGGCTAAAACGGTACCGCAGCAAGAGGATGCCGTATCGCGCCCTGCACGAAAAATATATACCGAAACCTGCCAGATCGATTGGCAAGCCGATGGCCCGATAATTCATAATATGGTACGTGGACTCTCGCCCTATCCAGTGGCTTGGAGTAATTTTGTAAATGGTTCGGAAAAGGGAATGATGAAAATATATAAAACCGCACTTGAAAAAGAGACACATGAGTATCGTTTGGGACAATTGGTCAGCACAAAAATAGAATTGAAGGTAGCGGTTCAAAACGGATTTCTGCAACTGCTTGAAATTCAACTTCCCGGAAAACGAAAAATGAGGACGATCGAACTCCTAAATGGGTATAAATTCGAAAAAAATGCCCAAATGGTGTAAACCCCCACCACCATTGGGCTGCGAGAAAGGTGCAAAAATCTCCTACTTTATCAACAAACACCTTGACTTATTAACAAAATCGGTGATTTACCCCCGTTTTACTTGCGTTGCGCGCAAATCCGTATAAATTTGTTGAGACAATTAAAAAATATTTTAACAACAATTAATTGAATTACATTATGAACAAAACAGAATTGATCGATGCAATGGCAGCTGACGCTGGCATCACGAAAGCTGCGGCTAAAAAATCATTGGAATCTTTCTTGGGTAACGTTGAAGGATCTCTAAAGAAAGGAAATCGTGTTTCTTTGGTTGGTTTCGGATCTTGGTCCGTTAACAGAAGAAACGCAAGAGAAGGTAGAAACCCATCAACTGGAAAAACTATCCAAATTGCAGCTAAAAACGTTGTGAAGTTTAAGGCAGGTGCTGATTTAGGCAAGGCAGTAAACTAAGACATCTTTTTAGGAAGATATATGAAAAGCGTTCCGGTAATCGGAGCGCTTTTTTTATGCCTTTGGTATTTATAAGAATTATCTTATTTTAGTTCGTCAAGAATACAGGATGATCACGTTAAAACCAAAGAAAGGAAAACTCTTAATCGCCGAGCCAACGCTCACGGGCGATGTTTCCTTTAATCGTTCGGTGGTACTCCTTGCGGAGCATAACCACGAAGGATCTGTGGGCTTTATCTTGAACAAACCCTTGGAGTACAACATCAATGACCTCGTTTCTGAAATCAGTATTCCGTTTCAGGTATACAATGGGGGTCCCGTAGAACAAGACAACCTCTACTTTATTCACAAGGTTCCGCACCTTATCGAGAACAGCACCGAGATTTCTAACGGAATATATTGGGGCGGGGATTTTGAAAAGACGATAGACCTGATCAATAGTGAGGTTATTTCCGAGGAGGACATTCGTTTCTTTTTGGGCTATTCGGGTTGGGCATCCCTACAGTTGGATCAAGAGCTGTCCTCTAAGTCATGGGTAGTGGTGCGCAACGATTATGACAGTAGTCTTATTCAAAAATCGTCGGAGGCTTTTTGGAAGGAAAAAATGATCGAATTGGGCGGCAACTATCTACTTTGGTCAAATGCCCCGGAAAACCCAAATCTCAACTGATTTTTTTTTAGGGCTTCTTTGGCTGCAAACGGGCCAGGGCATTTAATTTTCCCAATATATTTTGTGCCGTCGTGGAGCCATACCCCTTTTTACGGTATTTGGTAATGGGCCGTATACCAACGATACTGTTGGTAATGAAGAGCTCATCTGCCTTTTGAAGTTCGAAGGGGGAGATCGAAGCTTCCTCGATTTCCAAATCTTCGGTCTTAACTACGATTTCGATTATTTTTTTGCGGATGATACCGTTTAAACAGCCGTCTTTTAGGGGCGGGGTCTTAAGGGTATTGCCACTGACCAAAAATAAGTTGCCATTTAGGGCTTCGACCACCATTTTTGAAGCATTGAGCACCAGGCAATTGTCATAGCCATTCTCAGAAGCAAAAATGCTCCCGGTTACATGCAAGATTTTATTGTTGGTCTTTAGGGTCGATAGTATATCGGCATTTACGTAAAAATCTTTGTAGAGTTCCACTTCATAGTCATTTTCATCCAAAAGATAAAAAGGTGCCGCCAAAGCTTCGGCCTCAATGGTGTAATGCACCTCATTGGTCGTTGGCAGGTACAAGCCCCCTTCTGCCCTAAAAACCGTAATTCGAATTCTGGCCGACTGTTTGCTCAAATTGTTCGCGACCAAAACCTCTGCTACGGAAGCCTCTAAAAACTCTAGTGTAAAATTCATGGGGATTTCCATACGCAGCATGCGCATTGAAGCCATTAATCGCAGATAATGTTCTTCCCAAAAATAAAGGGAACCATTTGAAGCGCGCATGGTTTCAAAAAGGGCATCGCCATAACGCAGACCTCTATTGCCATGATTCAAAAAAGTGCTCTCAGCTGCAATCAGCTTCCCGTTAAAATCAACCATTTCCATAAAAAAAGTCCCGATTTGAATCGGGACCAAATATAGTTCAATAAAGTCATTTTCTATTTAGACCCTAGTATCTGTTTTAGGCTCGAAATCTGATTTTCCCAGAGCATTTTAGCCTCATCGATCTCATCCTCTTCCGCAAAATCGGTAATGAAGAGCGAAACATCTTTGGTAATTTCGTCTACGATAATTTTCATTTCGAAATAGGTATCATCGTCGTTCTCCTCCCAGGCGAATTTTACGAACTCATCGCTCTTGCGTTTTAGCAATTTAGCCACTTCTTCAGCGCCATCCCAAATAAAAATAAATAATTCGCCACGAGAATTTACATTATCGGCAAACCATTCAGAAAGTCCGGAAGGGGTACTCAAGTACGTATATAACAGTTGCGGCGACGACTGTATTACGAACTCTATCTCAAACTTTGTCTTATCACTCATTTTAATCTATTATATCGGCAATATATATATTTAAAGCACATAAAAAAATAAAACTACGGGAATATTTTTTTAGGAAAGTTATGTTGATGGGGATGAAATTAAACTTTATATTTGCAGCCGTTTTCAACGGCATGGCGAGGTAGCTCAGCTGGTTACCCGCCCGTACCGAACTTGCGTTAGGAACGTTCGGGCGGGGAGCGAGGATTCATAACCCGCCCCTAGAAGACATATGGCGAGGTAGCTCAGCTGGTTAGAGCGTCGGATTCATAACCCGGAGGCCGAGGGTTCAAGTCCCTCTCTCGCTACAATAGCAAAGGAACTTCAATTTTTGAGGTTCCTTTTTTAGTTTAGGATGCGCTGAGCTGTCAGAAATTTGTGATTCGGCGGCCTACAAAAACAACAATACTTCCTTGCTGCTCTCCTAGTAAATTCACTATGCTTACACTATAATGAGTTCGATAGAAGGTTTGGAAGTTCAAAAGAATTTCTTATTACAAAATAATAATCGAACCGTCATCGGCACGTAGACAGTTAAGATCCTTGTAACAGAAATACAAGGCTTGCGTCTTATGTAAAGAACATTCTCAATAGTACCAATGGAAATCAAATCAATATTGAATGCTAAATTTCAGGTAACTCTAGGTTCTTTACTTCTTACGCTCCTATTTATTCTTTTGGAATATTTTAATGGTGGAGTGATCACACATCATCTATTGGCACGTGAAGATTTGCCAGGCATTTCTAACTGGTGGGGGTTATTAACGATTCCCCTTTTAACCTGGATCGTTATGTCGTTCATAAATAAACGGCGAAACAAAAAGCTAAAACTTGAATCAACGCATCTCAAAAGATTTGACATCAAAATCCTGAAAAGCTTTTTGGCCGCACTACTTTTTGGAGTCATGGTATCAGTACTATGGAAATTTAGTCTTGAAGGTATCCTACAGTATTTTATTCTTTTCCCCGTTCTTGCTGCCGTCTTAAAACCAACTTACTTGCCTGAATACCTCTTAGGCTTTGTCATTGGACTGTTATGTACATTTGGAGGAATATTGCCAATTATAATTGGTTTGGTCTTAGTGGTAATGTGCTTTTTGGTACATAAATTAGTACAAACTCTTAAAAAACTGTTTTTAGGAAAAATCGGTTAGATCGTAGTATCGAATGAACTGAAAAACCGCTGTTACTAACGGCACTAAGGGTTAAGGAAAAAAACTTTAGCAATAATTAGTATCTTCACAACAAGCCTGGGATATCCTGCGGATATTTCCACAACGAGTCATAGCCCAACCGTTAGCTTCCATTAGCCAGAATCAGGAAACTTAAAAACTCCAATTCTAAAAAAAAAGAAACTTTTTATGAGGATTGATTTCCAATGCCTTCAAATAGGAAAACAACCTTAATTTTTAATCTTCACAAAATATTGACTCCCAATACTTGTAGTTCTGATCCAAAAACCCTTTATGCCACCATTGCTATCTCGCTCAAATTCAAGGTTTGTGAAGTAATTGTTATTGCTTGCAAATCTATCTGTTTTGTATGGAGTTATTGTCAAGTCTACATTACGGTTATGCGAGGCAATTACCTTTCCATGCTGTATCGTCAGATCATACATTACTTTAAGGTCTTCACATAAAAATAATCCAGTGAATTCGGAAAGTTTCTTGGCGTCATAGGTGACAGGGTCATATTTCACATTGATATATTCATATTCATCTCCTACGGCAAAGATCATAAGTTCTTGGCCATCTTTTTTATCAAATCGGATGCTATAACTATCAGGATCCTCAGTTAGGACGAAGGTGTTATTGGAAATAGGCGAAAGTTCACTTTCATTTCCTTCAGAACGGTAGTAATAAAGTTTACCATCTTTCAATTTTATCTTTCGATTGTATGAACTTTGCTCGTTCCAGTAATCGCCGCAGAATTTTTTCAGTTCTGAACTATTGAGTTCGATGAATTTGTTTTCGGTAACGTTATGTTCTTTGACTGGTATGCTCTCTTCTTCAAATTCTTTTTGCAAAAAGAGATCTGTAATCTTAAGTGCTGATTCTTTTGCTTGGAAATTAAATGCATTACCAAGTACCACCACTGCAAAATCCTGTTCTGGGAATTGAACAACGTATGTTGTGGTACCATAGGCCCTTCCATTTTGCTGAATTTTAAGAAGTCCTTTGTAATCACTGATAAATTGTCCGATTACAGCATAGGTAGAAGTACCATTATTAAGAATCACAGGGGCATACATTTTTTTCACAAGATCTGCACTACCAATTTTTAGTGTTTCGAAATTAAGCATCCAACGAGCCATGTCTTCTGCGGTTGAGTAAAGTGTAAAATCAATTAAGCTGTAATAGTTAAAGCTTTCATTCTTAAAAACTTCACTGTTTTTGGAATAAATACTAGCACGATTTTTTATTAGATTGTCTTCAACATTTCCAAAGACAGTGTTCACCATACCAAGAGGTTGGAATATTTGAGTTTCAACAAATTTTGTAAAAGGGATTCCAGATACATTTGTTATAATTTCAGAAGCCAATAAAATACCTGAATCACAATATTGATATTCATCACCAGCATCGAATACATTATCAGTTAATCCATAAAGCATTTTTATTGACTCTTTCCTTGTTTTGACATCTTCTATTTTCACACCAGAAAGTAATTGGAGAGTGATAAAATCTGGTAAGCCATGAGTATGGGTAAGCAAATGATGTATTTTTATAGGTTTTCCAAAGTCTGGCATTTTAGGCAGGTATCTACGAATATTATCATCTAAAGATAGTTTTCCTTGCGACTCTAGCAATAGAACAGCGAAAGCGATAATTTGATTTTGGACTGCTCTTAGTTGAAACTTCGTGGATGTTGTAATTGGTGTTCGATGCTCAAGGTTAGCACTTCCAAATCCATTAGAATACTCTATTTTACCTTTGTGAACTACAGCTACTGCAGCCCCAGGCGATTCAAGATGACTCCATTCAGAGAATATTGCTTCTATTTCTTTATCAAAATGAACTGCAGCTTGTTGGGCTGTTACACAAAAGGATGTCAACGTTAAAAAAAGAATAAGTTTAATTTCTAAAAAATAAAGATATTGATACATAAGCATTTAAGTTTAATATGATCGAATTCTGGAATAAAGAAACAACTATTTAAAAAGGAAGCTATTGAATTTTTAAAATTATGTGTACAGATTTATAAATTAGTACAAATTATAACTGCTTTTTAAAGATATTTATTCTTAATGTTTGATATCAACGATAATAAGAAAGGAAACTAACAATGCATATGAGTCCATGTTCGTTTCGTACCTCACTCACACGGCTCATATGTGAGCCGTTAGCAACTATTTTCAATAAAGCTAATTTTAAAAATGAAATGCTAGAAAATTTAACTTACATGATAATTGCAATTGCCAGTTGGATTGGAATAATTTTGGGATTGATTTTTGTTGTAAATGGTTTTTTGATAAAATCTA
>CALIJE010000036.1 GCA_938017825.1 uncultured Flavobacteriaceae bacterium | reverse complement strand
AAACGCTAGGCTATTTTCATGTGCCAATTAGTCCAATGTCAATACCCACTCAATGATGGGCGATACCTTGGGTTCTACAAAGGCTCCTATGGCTTTTAACTTAAGGGTGATTTCTGCTTTCGTATCCAAGGTTTTTATTTGTAATTCCTCTGTGGCGCCAGCTGCTATTTCAAACACAGGCGATTTGCTATAAAAATTATACGTCATGGCATTTTCGAAAAGCAGGGCACTGCTCGAAACATTTTCCAAAACCACTGAAAGTACTTGGGTGTTTTTGAGATACTTAACCTCTTTCACTTTTATGCTTTCCTTTAGCAATGGCTTTAAGAATTCTTCTTTTCCTACCAAGAGCGAATTGTAAACCGCCACTGTGCGCCCGGCAAAGAGGGCTTCTTGAAGACTTTCGATACTCTTTTCCTTGGCAAAGACCAAAGTAATGGGTCGATGCTTTCCCTTTTCGGTATAATCCCAATCAATGAGTCCGTGCACATCACTTGTTCCCATAATGGTCAAATCATTTTCCAAGGCCAGGGCCAATGACTCTTCCGCATAATCCACAGAATTGATTACCTCGATACCGTGCAGTTCTCCCTTTTTTATACGTTCTTCCTGAAAATCACTTAGGATTGGATTCCCTTGGGGATTCTGAGCATGCCATGCCGGATGGTTCCAAAAGACAAAGGCGTTTTGTGCTTTGGCTGCCGCAAACGCTTTATCAGCATCTTTCTTCATTAAAGCGTTCGCATCCGATATAAAAATTGCATTGCTATGCCCCACTGGGGCCGACCTTGTTATTTCAGAACCTGGTATGATCAGCAAATCATGTTCCTTTGCTTCCTCTAAGGCAAGTTGATGGGCGCGATTTCGATCAGGATGTGGAATATCGGCCGAATGTGGTTGGTATTCTAAATGTTCGGTGAGCGAAATGGCATCCAGATTTTCACGTAATGCCTCCTGCACTCGAATCGTAGGCCATACATTTCCATCGGAAAAAACAGAATGCATATGTAAATCTGTCTTTAAGGTGACAAATCCCTCAATATTGGGATAGTTCAGTGCTGTTGCCCCCATATGGCTATGCTGCTGTGCAGTTATAACGCTCAAGGTGAGAAAGCATACCAACAATAAGATTGTTTTCTTCATTTTAGTGGCTATTGGTTTGCTCTAAAATACAGAAATTGGAGATATCTAGGCATTTATGATCAACCTTTAGCCTAAGACCTTCTTTTCAACACCCGGCAATGTTGCGGTCAACAACTGATACAGAATCCAAAAAAAACCTCCAAAGGCCAATGTGATCAGATATACCTTGGGTTCATTTAGACTATAAAAGATCTTCGAAAACAAGGTCACGGGTTTGGTCAATAGGTCCCAAGAATTAAAACGCAAAAACCTTCCTAAATAGATGCCGTACCCACTTAAAATGCAAACCAAAAAAACTATGAGAGCGGTGATTTTAGAGGAGAATCGAGATGCCAACAAGCATCTTATGTCCAAAAGCGAAAGCAAACCCAAGAGCAGTCCGTTTAAGGCGAAAACAAAGACCAAAAACATATCTAACCATAAGAGATTGGAATGCCTATCGTGCAAATGAACCAAGTCTGTAATGATATACGGACTATTGGGCAAAAACAAGAGCCAAGATGAAAAGGAGAGCCAAAAGACTATTTTGGGAAGGGCTCCCGTTTCAGAACGGGCCAACATCCATTGTGATACAAAGTAAGGAATGGCCGCCAAAAAGAGGTTCCAGACTAGGAATCCAAAATAGGTGCTATGGGCGATTTTCACCCTCGCCACATACAAGGCTATTGCGAAAGAAATCGATAGCATTAGTTTAATATTTCTATTATCGAATTTGAGCATAAGTGTTTTCATCTAGAATTCAATTAGGAGTTTAACATAGAGAACAAAAACAGAGAAACTGAGCAACACCAAGAAGATGGCTTGCACATGTTGCTTTATGTCTTTTAGGTTCAATAGGGCGTTTACGGTTAAAATGGTCAAAACTATGGGACCAAGCACTACGTATAAAAGCAAGATGAGGATACCTGGTCCTAAAAGTAAACTGAACTCAGCCGAAATGCATATCAAAAAAATAATCGTATTCAATAGAAAACTCCACAAGCTACAATGCACCGCGATTCGATTTACCCGATAGGTGAATAGCGTATTCATTTGGAACTAAATTGAGCAAAATTATACACAGTGTATTCTTGCCAAGTTCGCTGTTCGGCTTCGGCCTTAAATTCTTTATATCTACTTTGAATATCATGACACTGATCGGGCCGCAACTTATTATCCACGTTATGGCTATAAGTATAGAGCTGATGTAGATTATTATCGCCTAATTGTGTTAGGTACTGAAAATCGGGGTACTCGATATGACGCAGGTTATAACTGGTGATGGTTCTGTTCCATGGTACACCAGCGCTTAAAATCAGAAATGCAAACCATACCGCAAAATTGGTGCGCATGAGATATACAAAACTCTTGGTTTTTGCTACTTTCAAATAGGTTGTGACCAACCCAATAATGGTACATAAGAGGTATACAAAAACACCTATACGCTTGTAGGTTAAGCCATAGGTATCAACATATACCCAATTTTTGCAACTTGTAAAAACCACAAGAATCAGGTTCAAAACGATCCAGGTATAGGTCAATATTTTTAAACTTTTGTTCTTTGAATAAAAGTTCAAGTTTCCCCTGAAGAAAAAGAGAATGATGCTTATAGCGCAGACAATAGAGAACACCAAGGCGTATATACCCTTGTGTACCGCAGATGAATATGCCTCGCTAGAAGCGACTTTGGTATCGATCAGATACATAAAATCGGTACCCAAAAAGAACAGAAGCAAAAGGTTAAGACCTGCAAATACAATACTACCAATCGTATGCTCACTTTTGAGAACGGCTAATATAGCTGGGGAAAAAGGCGCTTTAGGTTTTTGCAGGTCATTCTTTAGTTGTGCATCCATTTGAATCATTTCATCTGGAAGAAATGGTTGCAGTAGGTTTAAAAACAAAATATAGCCCAATAGAGAGCAGAACAGCCAGGGCATGCTAATGAAACTGAAGTCTATATCAGAAATCAAGCCATCGAAAACAGGATTGGCATTCCGGTACAAAAGAGTGAACATAATGATAAGCACTAAGGCAAATAGTACTCCCTTCACATAGTTTAATACTTCCGGGGAAACATCTTTCTTTGGCTCCAGGCTCTTGCCATTTTTATGGTCAACAAAACCGACCAAAGAAGCCACTGCAATATTCAGTACACCTGCAAAAGTTGATATATAAAGTGAACTTTTGGCTGAGACCGATTTGCCAATGAATGCAAACAAGGAAACAAAATGAACAAGGATGTTGAACCCATTGGGGTCTATGAATACCATAGCGGAAGTAAACAGGTAGCCAATGGCATAGGGCCATTGAAAATATTGTTTTCTATTCATTGTAGACACGACCACTATAACGAGTACGGCGACCAACAAAATGTTGAGTCCGAAGCTTTTGCTGTAAAATAGCGTGCTAAAAGCCAATGCACCTAAAATTGATTTGATATGCTTAGTCATAATTGAAAGGTTTATGTGATTTGAAAAGTTGATTTTATGAGTTGAAGTGGTTGATCAAGAAGTTTTAAAAAATCGAGCTGATAAAACTTATGTGCGGATTTTCCCCTCAGATACTCTGTATGAAATAGCTTTATATGATCGGGAAACACAAGTAGCCCCACAAGCATAACCCCTATTTGATAGACACTGCGTTTGCCATTACCCCAGAGATAATACTGCATACCAATTTCTTCGGAAACGCTGACCCCTGTACCGGTCAACACATGAAATACATCGTGATCTTCAAGTTTTGGCTGCAATTCAAAATTGTGTTTTAGCATAAAACACGCTACATGAAAGCCAAGACTTGCCTTGGGAAACTGCATGAGATCAGGTAACCCTAATGGCCATGGTTGGCCCTTCTTAAAGAATCTTTGATAGGGCCTCTTACTCCATTCATATACTATTTCCAAAATGAGATCTCTCATGTTCTACTTATTATAAAGTACTTTGAAATACAAAGTAAAATGATAAAAAAAATGCACTATTTACCAATCAGTTTTTCCAGGGCGTTAATATGTTTTTTAAACTCCATTTTTCCGAGTTTGCTCGCCGAATAGCGGGTATTGGGTTTTCTGCCAATAAATTGTTTTTCTACGACGATATATTCGACCTTCTCAAGCGCCTTCGTATGGCTGGCCAAATTGCCGTCGGTAGCACCTAAAAGTTCTTTGAGCATATTAAAATCGGCATAGTCATTTACCATGAGAATACTCATGATGCCCAGCCGTATACGGTGGTCAAAAGCTTTGTTGATGTTGTCTATTAAACTCATTTGTTAAACTACCCCCTACTTTCTATCATATTTAAAATACATGAGTGCTCCATACACGATATGGCACAGTCCGAAACCAAGAGCCCAAAAGTACAACCCATAACCCACAAATTGGGTCGAAATTAGGCCGAGAATAATAAATGCCATCCCCATATAGCGCACATCGCCCAAGGTGTACTTGCTGGCGTTTACACAAGCCAATCCGTAAAAAATCAAAGTTGTCGAAGAAATTAAACTCGAAAAGCCATTCTGATATAGAATAATACAGAAAAGTCCGCCCGTGACCAACGGAATCAAAAAGTTAATGACGAGCCTTTGGCTCGAAATATTCCAAATTTTTTCACCGCTATTATGTGCTTTGTACATGGTTAAAACTATTCCGGTTGCAATGGCCATTACCATAACCCCCATTGCAATAACAAACAAATCCATAATCAAGCCCGTTTCAATTTTTATGGGATCTTCGCCCGATAAATCATGCCAATCTATATTGGCAATCGCCTGAAGTTTGAGCTTTGCCAAAAATGCTCCTATCAAGGCATAAACACCTGCCATTACGCCAGACAGGCCGCTTAAGGAAATAAACCGACTAGAGCGGCTCATCATATTCTTGATTTCTGAAATGTCTTCTAGATATTTGTTAGATTCCATATTTAAAGTACTTTGAAATACAAAGTTAAATATATTTTGCACCTGAGCAAATGTATCCTTGAAAAAATCGTTGAATGGTAAGAACTTCTCTTTCAAGATTCTAAATTTCCGTAAATTCAACGTATGAATCCCGCGGAAGATTATATTCTAAATCAGTCAGAACCCTTCCGGGCCATCCTCCTGCATTTACAATCGGTCATAGAGCTAACGGTCCCCGAAGTGGACTTGAAATATAAATATCGTATTCCCTTCTACTACATCAACGGCAAGCCTTTCTGCTATCTTAACCAAGCAAAAGATTATGTAGATCTTGGTTTTTGGAATGCCTCACATCTTAGTGTGCACATTGAACTAATGTATACGGCAGGTCGAAAAATGATGAAATCGCTGCGATACAACAGCTTAGAAGAAATCAATAACGATATACTTATCGACGTTCTAAAGGACGCTTATGCTGTTAAAGACAAAAAATTCTATTCAAAATAAGAGCTAGTCGTTCAGCTTTCCTAAGAACACATTTACTTTAGGGTTGATCGGATTACCCGAGGAACGGCGTAACACAACTAGCTGTCCAGCATGCCATACTGCATCTTCAATAGGGCCATTAATATTGTTCCAAAAGGGAAAATCAGACGCTCCTGTAGATCGTTTAAAAATAACCCTATGCTCCCTTAAATCTGTAGCCACAGCATATAGCTCGCTTGCCAATTTAAAGTTCTTCAAGGTCGCTTTACGCTTCTCATTGAGCGTAAGAACTTCCTTTTCAAGGGTAAAATCGGTGGCTTGCCTTTTTGCCGTATTCAAAATTACTTTTGAGAGTCCGTAGAGATGTTCCATGGTTTGCGCAATGGTTCTGCCCTCATTGCCTGGAGCATAATCGTAATCTTGTTGCCGCAATGCTTCGGTTGCCCAACGATACCGAAAACCAAGGCCGTCGACCATACGGGCTACAACCGTACCGGGAGTATAATGTTCAGGAGCTTCCGGGATGGTCGCATAAGGTAGTGAATCGATTTTCTGTTCTTGTGCTTTCATGTTAAAGCATACTACGATCACAATTAAAATGAAAAAATTCTTCATATGACTTTTAGTTATTTTGAATTAGTACTTAGTCGAACTTTGAATTCAAGGGGAGTTTCCCGTGTATACTGAAACCCTTCGTGCAACTCATTTTGAGCTACCTTATACGGATAAAACGTTATTGGTTCTATACATAGCATGTTCGGCACTTCGGTCCATAGCATGAAATTGCCAAAACCTTCGGTTTGTATATGCATTTCTTGAGAATCGATTAAGCTAAGCTGTTCACAATTTGCTACTTCATAGGCCTGGCTTCCGGTCGCCATTATATTCTCAAGCGATATCTTGGCTTCATTGGCCATAACCACCGGATTTGACGCATGCAACTTAAACGCCGGATGATAGCCCAACATAAAAGGAGTGTCGCGGGGTGCATCAATCGTAAATACGATCAGCAAAGAGTCCTCGTCCAAGAAAAAGCTCTTTGTAAAAACAAAATCATAGGGCCAAAACACATACTCTTTCGTCGATTTCTCCGGATATTTTGAATTTTTGATGCGTGTGTTGGCTGTATATCTTTTTTCAAATACGGCCTGAATTTCGGTGACACTTATCAATTCATAATTCATTTCACGTAGTAATCCGTGTTGATCTTGTATGGCCATATCACGTGGTGTCTGCACCTGAAAATTGGCAAGAGCGGTCGGACCTATGATCGGAAACATCTCTGTATCAGAATTACGCCATCCTGGACTACCTTTCTGATGTATGAAC
This sequence comes from uncultured Flavobacteriaceae bacterium, assembly GCA_938017825.1. GTDB lineage: Bacteria > Bacteroidota > Bacteroidia > Flavobacteriales > Flavobacteriaceae > Pelagihabitans. The sequence goes on along the minus strand of CALIJE010000036.1, from coordinate 12,402 downwards.
TGATAATCACCGACCGAGTAGCTTACTAGTTCTCCCCCATCGATTCGAATCGCTGCATTACCGACCTTTAAACTTGTCATGAATTCTCTAATTTATAATGCTCTAATCTCGGTATCTAGCCATGCGAGTCGATCATCGATCCAACTTTTAAGGTAATTGACTTCGGCCCCATAGGTGTTACCGATGAAGTTGTTAGGCCATACATAAGTGCCTAATATGGGCCAACGGTTAAAGTTTTTTGTAGCGGCATCCGCAGCCTCAATTTCATTGACATAGTCATCGATTTTGCCTTGAACTGAAGAATTTGATAAAACACCGCCGCGGAGGGCACTCCAACGAAGCTTGAGTTTTTCAACGAATGCCGGATCTTGCAAAAAGCGCTCCCACCAGAAGGGTACTTGCCAAAAATCTTCCGGGCAGCGTTCATTGAATTTATACGCCCATACGTTACTTTCCCCTCCTTCGCAATAATCAGCGTTACCAAATGCTAGGTTAAAGTCCCAGATAGGGCCTGCCTTTAATTTTTCACCTTTTTCTTTATGCAAAAAGATACTTAAACGATATCCATCGACATTATTTGAGATTTCGTTTAGAATAAAAAAATCAACAAAGCTGTCGACATCAATGTATTTAGAGTAACCTAGTTCAGTATTGGTAAATTCATCAGAAGCCAAGGCCGCTTCGAAATCGGAAAAATAGGTAGATATATACGCCTTTTGTTCCGGAACAATCTCATCTGGTTTCGGATACTCATATAAAAATTTGATTGTCTGACCCATGGTCGACGCCGGTGGGGCTATACTCGATTCGAAGGAGGTGAGCTCGTCATATGTAGTCTCACTGGGGCCATCGGCCTTATCTATTTTGATAATATACCCACCGGTCAAATCTTCACCCGAAATTTCCTCGGGTTTTAGTTTATTGATGTCAATACGATTCTTGTCGCGCTTTAATTTTTCCATAAAAACGTATAGTCCGTCATAACTACCGTTTAAGTTCAGTTCAACAAACTCACTCCTACTTGCATAATGTCCCATGTCTCTCGCAAGGTTATAAATCAAGTGATTTCGAACCAATGATTTATCACCAAAGGGTGCATTAATAATCCAATCTTCTTCTTCAGGAAACGAAAGGAAAGCGGCATCCAAGTCCATATTATCAGCATCACGGGTCTCCATGCCGTATTGCTTTTTGTCATAGAAAAATTGTGAAGAGGATCCTCGTATCTCTATGCCGATTCTGCCATCATACTGTTCCGTACCATCGACGGCGGTAATAATCATATTGCCGTTCACCTTGGGTTCATCTACAATCTGGGCATCGGTATTTATCGTGACCAAAGATAAAGGCACTACCATAGCTGGTTCTGGGGTTTCATCGGTGACGGAATCGTCGTCTTTATTGCACGAAGCAATTAAAAAGAGGCTCAGGCCAAGGGCCAAAACCTTGAATACGATGCGTTGTGGGCGAATTGACATATGCAATTTTTGCAATAAGGTACAAAACTATTGTAAGAAGCCTTTTTCGCGCATCCAATCATCATTGAACATCTTACCGACATAACGACTACCGTGATCATGAAATAAAACTACGACCACATCATCTTTTGTAAAATGCTCTTTCAATTGAAGAAGACCCTTCAATGCGGCACCTGCAGAATTTCCTAGAAACATGCCTTCTTCCTTGGCCAATCGTTGGGTATAAATGGCCGCATCCTTATCGGTTACCTTGGTAAAACCATCAATAATGCTAAAATCAACATTTTTCGGCAAGATATCCTCCCCTATACCTTCGGTAACATACGGATAGATTTCCTTCTCGTCGAAAATACCGGTTTCATGATACTTTTTGAATACCGAACCATAGGTATCGACTCCCCACACCTTAACATCAGGGTTTTGGCTTTTTAAATAGTTGCCCACGCCCGAAACCGTTCCGCCAGTGCCAACGCCCACTACAAAGTGAGTGACTTTACCATCGGTCTGCTCCCAAATTTCAGGGCCAGTACTCAAAAAATGGGCCTTGGCGTTAGAGGGGTTGTCATATTGGTTTACGTACCAAGAATTGGGAATTTCGGTAGCCAAGCGCCTGGCAGTAGAATAGTAACTTCTTGGGTCGTCGGGCGCGACGTCGGTAGGGCAAACATGTACTTCACTTCCCATGGCGCGCAGTATATCCATTTTTTCTTTGGATTGCTTATCACTCAAAACACATATAAGCTTGTATCCTTTGACCGTTGCGGCCAAGGCAAGTCCCATTCCGGTATTACCTGAGGTACCTTCAATAATTGTATCGCCGGGTTTTATAATCCCGGCGGCTTCTGCGTCCTCTACGATTTGCAGAGCCATGCGATCCTTTACAGAATTGCCCGGGTTAAAGGTTTCATATTTGGCAAGTACGAGGCAAGGGAGTTCTGAAGTTAGTTTGTTCAGCTTTACCAAGGGCGTTTTGCCAATGGTCTCCAATATGTTTTGTGCGTATTCCATTGCCGCAAAATTATTGATTTGAGATGGATATTGTCTTGGGAATAGGATAAAGTTTGAAAAAAATTAGTCGAATTTAATGGCCTTAACCGGCGAGATTTTTGTGATAATATGTGAGGGAATCAACAACATCAGTAGACACAGTACCAAAACCCCTAAATTAAGCAGCAGTATAGCCCATGGATTAATGTACACCGGAATATAGTCGATATAGTACTCTTCTGGGTTCGGGAATTTGAACCAACGGAATTTTTGTTGCAAGAGTAAGATCCCTAGCCCTATGAGATTTCCCCAAAAGAGTCCGATCCCAATCAAATAAGCCGCATTATATAGAAATACTTTTCGAATACTCCAGTTCGCCGCACCCACTGCCTTGAGCACACCAATCATAGGGGTACGCTCCAAAATCAGGACCAATAAGGCCGTGATCATATTAATACCGCCTACGATGATCATAATACCGATAATCAAGGCTATATTAAAATCGAACAAGCGAATCCACTCAAAAATCTGAAAATACCCTTGGGTAATGTCCTTGGTATCGAGCTCTGAAAGCGTGTAATTATGTATCTCATTACTCTTTGACTGAATATCATCAAAGTCATCAAGGAACACCTCAAAATTTCCTATTTCATCAGCTTCCCATTTGTTCATTCGTTGAATATGACGAATATCGCTTATCAGATACTTTTCATCGAATTCCTCAAAACCACTATCATACAGTCCGGCAATACTGAACTTGCGCTGATTGGGCTGATTAAGCGGATCTGCCTCCTTAGGAAAAACAGCGAAAAAAGAATCCCCGACTTTTAAGTTTAGTCGATTGGCCATCAGTGCCGATAGCAAGACCTCATCGCTTACTTGCTTATCTGAATAATCGGGTAGTTGCCCTGCTACTAGGTATTCCGAAAAGTTATCCCAATTATAGTCCGGGCCCACGCCCTTGGTAATAAACCCTTCAAAGGTACTTTCAGTACGTATAATACCGCCTTTACTTGCTACTGCCTGAACATGGGATATGCCTTCTATTTCCTTAAACTCAGGATAGAAATCCTGATTGCGGTAGATAGCCGAAACAGAAACATCTGAACGATTATTGTCAAAATTTGATATTTGAATATGGCCGTTAAAGGCAGCAACCTTTTCGCGAATCTTATGCTTTAGGCCAACACCAGTAGTAATAGCAATCAACATCATAATGAGGCCCAAGGCAATTGCGGCAATGGCAATTTTTATTATTGGGGCGGAAATGCTAATTTTATCAGCCTTTCCGGTAATGAGTCGCTTGGCGATGTAAAATTCAAAATTCAATCTATGCGGTTTTTGTCCACGTTCAAAAGTACATTTTTATTGTGGGTTTTCTTATGCTGCGGATGCGGAAACCAGTCCAAAGAAAAGACTGCGTTGGTCGATGCCGTAAATGCCAAAGCACCTATCGAAGAAGTACTTCCCATAATCGTTGCTGCCAACCGCACTTCTGAATACCTTCCCCTGCTAGAGGGAAAAAAAGTTGGGATGGTAGCGAATCAAACCACGGTAATATTCAAATCCCAAAACGGGAGCTCAGCCTACGTACATTCGATCGACTCTTTATTAGCTCTTGATGTGGCCATTCGAAAAGTATTTGCTCCTGAGCATGGCTTTCGTGGAAATTTAGATGCTGGTGAAAAGGTAGCTGACGGTGTAGACACCAAAACGGGATTGCCTTTGATTTCGCTTCACGGAAAAAACCGAAAACCTACGGCCGAGCAATTAGCTGATTTGGATGTTGTGGTTTTCGATATTCAGGATGTGGGAGTTCGCTTCTATACCTATATTGCAACATTGCAATTGGTGATGGAGGCCTGTGCCGAGAACAATGTTCCCATAATTGTTTTAGATCGCCCCAACCCGAATGCCCATTATGTGGATGGACCCACGATGGAAGCCGAACATACTGGGTTTTTGGGGATGACAGAAATTCCATTGGTTTATGGGATGACCATTGGAGAGTATGCCCAAATGATTAATGAAGAGGGGTGGTTGGCAGAAAAAAACGAGGCAGATCTTACTGTGATTCGCTTGGCGAATTGGGACCATAAGCGGGAATATGGCCTTCAGATAAGACCTTCCCCCAACCTACCCAATGATAAAGCCATAAACCTCTATCCAAGTCTTGGTCTTTTTGAGGGCACCGATATTAATGCGGGCCGTGGCACTGAATTTCAATTTCAACGTTACGGAGCGCCTTTTCTAGATAAAAACGCCTATGCGTTCGAATACATACCTACACCGAATTTTGGTTCTAAATATCCCAAACATGATGGTAAAAAATGTTATGGAAGGGACCTTGCCAAAGCGGAAAAAATGGATGAAGTCTCTTTGCGTTGGCTCATAGACGCATACCAAAACGCTACGGATAAAGAAGCTGTTTTCCTAACCAAAGGATTCACCAAACACGCCGGAACGAAAAAGCTACAACAGCAAATCGAATCCGGATTGAGCGAAAAAGAAATCAAAGCCACATGGCAGCCGTCTCTAGACGAGTTCAAAAAAATTAGGGCAAAGTACTTGCTTTACAACTAACACGGTATGCCCCTATCCTAATATTCGCTTCTCGGTCGCAAAGGGCTGATGATAATTTCTTTGACCTGTTGCCCTATACATTGCATTTGCCAAGGCCCCGGAAATCGGAGGCAATGACGGCTCGCCCAAACCTGTGGGGTCGATTCCGTTATCTACAAAAAAGGTCTCTATTTCTTGAGGTGCCTGTGCGTGTCGTATAAGTTGGTATCTATTAAAATTTTGCTGTTCGGGTTTACCGTCCTTAAAGGTCATTTGGCTATACATTGCATGACCAATACCATCCACGATACCACCTTCTATTTGATTTCTAGCACTTAGGGGGTTTACAACAATGCCGCAATCAACCGCACACCATACTTTCTTGACCCTGGGCATATCATCTTCCATTTCCAAATCCAGAACTTGGGCAACATAAGAATTGTGGCAGTAATAAGCAGCTACCCCACGTGCTACACTCTTGTTGCTTTCTGCATTGAAGTCAGCCTTTTCACGCACCAATTTCAATACACCGGCATACCGTTTAGGATCGTAATCGTTCTTTTCCGGATCCCCTACCGGGTCTTTAATCGCTCGATCAAAAAGTTCCAATCGAAAATCTATGGGATCTTTACCGGCCAATTCAGCGACCTCATCCATAAAGGCCTGTTCGGCTCCTGCGATGAAATTCGAACGGGGCGCTCTCCAAGCACCAGTCGTTACATTTGACTCCAGTCTTTGTTTTTCCGCTAGATAATTATCAACTGCTCCGGCCGGGAATCGGTTCTCAAAAACCAAATCATCGTTTGTGCCGACACCTGTAACATGCCAGGCGATCAATTTGTTGTTCTCATCCAAACCAGCCTTGTAACGTACCTTATATGCCGGACGATACGTGCCTTGCGTCATATCATCCTCTCGGTTATACACCAATTTAATCGGGGCTTGCATCTTTTGGGAAATGACAGCCGCCTCTACCCCGAAATGTCCGTAAAGTCGCCTTCCGAAGCCACCACCCATGCGGGTCATCATAATATCGATTTTCTCAACAGGCATGTTCAATACCGAGGCCAATGTTTTTTCCAAGAATTCAGGGGTTTGAATAGGTCCTTTCAATTCTGCCTTCTCAGCTGTGATATCGGCAAAGAAATTCATGGGCTCCATCGTGTTGTGAGCAAGGAAAGGTGCACTATACGTACGTTCTATTTCCTTTGCGGCATTCTTGAAAGCGCGCTTTACATCGCCATCTTTTCGCGCTGGAGCTGCTGGAGGCGAATTTAGCAAGCTGTTTAAGGCTTCCTCATGATATGCACTGCTTTCTAGTTTGGAATCTGCTTGCCACTTTACCTTTAGTTCTTTTTTTGCCTGCATGCACTGCCAGGTCGATTCACCAACAACGGCAACCAGCTGCGGTATTCCGCCACCATCGGACCATTGTCTTTGAACTCCTTCTGGATATACATCTATTGGGAACACATCTTTGATACCCGACATGGCTTTGACCGCTTCAGCATTTTCTATGGATTCATACTTCATTCCGAAGCTTGGCGGAAGCACGATCATGGCCGTCAGCATATTTTCTTCTTGAAGGTCTAGACCAAAGAGCGGTTTTCCGGTAACAATATCCTTGCCATCAACATTCTTTCTATCGGTACCTATGATTTTAAAATCTTTTGGGTCTTTCAGTGCAACCTCCTCTGGAATTTTAACGCTGGCGGCGGCCGAAGCCATCTCTCCGTATCCTGCAGATCTATCGGACCCTTTATGCGTAAGCACCCCTTCACTCGTCGTAATTTCGTCAGCAGGAACCTGCCATACCTCCGCGGCAGCGGCAATCAGCATATTCTTGGCAGTAGCACCGGCCATGCGTAAAGACTGCCATCCCTGACGGATCGATTGACTCCCCCCTGCAAGTTGCCTGGTAAAAATATCAGTATTCAATGGGGCCTGTTCGACCAAGACATCGTTCCAATCTACATCTAATTCCTCGGCAATGATCATGGGCATTGCCGTTTTTACATTTTGTCCAATTTCTGGATTGGGAGACATGATGGTCACGAGACCATTATCTCCAATTTTTAGAAATCCGTTGATATCGAACCATTCCTTCGGCATATTTCTTACCTGCTCGGGAGTTGGTTTACAGGATGCCAGCCAACTAAAGCCGAGTACCATGCCTCCACCTGCCAAGGCAGAGCTTTTCAAAAAAGATCGTCTATTGTATGTTGTTTTTACCAATGTCATTTTTCTTCGTTTTTAGGTGAACCTCGCAGTATTATGCATTCTCTGCGGCAGCAGCATTTTTGATGGCCTTTTTGATTCTAGTGTACGTGCCGCACCGGCAGATGTTTCCGTTCATAGCTGTTTCTATTTCGGCATCCGACGGATTCGGGTTGCTCTTTAAAAATGCGCTAGCATTCATGATTTGCCCTGCTTGACAATATCCACATTGATAGACATCCTCATCTAGCCATGCCTTTTGCACCGGATGATCGCCATTTTCAGAAAGTCCTTCTATTGTGGTAATATCCTTCTCAACGGCTGCAATTGTAAGCTGACAGGAACGCACAGCAGTATCGCCGTGATGCACAGTGCAGGCGCCGCACTGGGCTATTCCACAGCCATATTTAGTGCCCACCAAGTTGAGATGATCGCGTAAGACCCACAATAAAGGGGTGGTAGGGTCAACATCCAATGATTGGGTTTTCCCATTTATTTTTAAATCAAATTTTGCCATGATATTATGATATAAGAATGAATCTGTTGAAGTTACTAAATAATTCTTTTCACTAGACAAGGGCAGCCGAATAGTTGCTGACAAAATAGTGCATCTAGGTTGCGCTAATTACTACTTCAGGAAACGATGAATGGTAATCTCCTACTCTTGGGTAGTAGGCTTCCGATATTTGTGAAAAGGTTGTTTCAACAAACCCCAGATGTTTGTATTTTCTTTCTCATCTGGAAAGGTATCGACCCCATAAACAATCGCATCTCTATCAAATTTCATAAAAGTCCCGAACATCCGGTCCCAGATAGAGAAGATATTCCCATAGTTGCTGTCAGTGTATGGTAATTTGTAGTGATGGTGAACCTTGTGCATATCTGGGGAGACCAAAAACCAGCTTAGGGCATTGTCTACCTTCCGCGGTAATTTGATATTGGCATGACTGAATTGAGTAGCTACCAAAGACATAGATTGGTACAAGAACACAATCCCGATAGGGGCACCTATTATCGCCACTCCGGCCAAGGTGAACATAAAACGAATCATACTCTCAAGGGGATGGTGCCGGTTGGCAGTGGTCGTATCTACATTGTGATCTGTATGGTGCACTAAATGAATCATCCAAAGTGGTTTCACCTTGTGCTCCACAAAATGAGGCAGATAAGCGCCGATAAAATCCATCAACAAAACACCGATCAACAAATAGCTCCATAGGGGAATGTCTGGTAGCCAATTCAGTATCCCAAAATCGTTGGCCACCGTCCAATCTGCAGTTTTTAGCAATAGAAACGCTAGCGCGAAGTTCACTAGAATCGTGGTCGCCGTAAAAAAAAGATTGGGCAGCGCGTGTCTCCATTTTCTATAATTGAATTTGAAAAGTGGTACTGCGCCTTCCAAAATCCAAAAGAAGGTGAGACCACCAACTAAGATTAGCGAACGATGCAAGGACGGAATGGTCTGAAAATAGTCGAGTAATTGTTGCATGGTAGTTAAAGATAACAAATTACTAAAAACCATTTATCCATTAAAACAACTTATACGATAACAGTATGTTCATGTTGGTCGACTTGGCAACCGTTGGCCCATCTGATAAACTAGGACTAAAACCATACCTACCTTCAATTTTGAGATTTTTATACACCAGGCCAAGACTTAAGGAAAATGATACTCTGTACGATTTGATCTCGCCATCAAAGGGCTTTTGTTCAAAAGTGTCGGTACTGTCGAAAAAGACTATGGTCAAGTCTTCGGTACTATTGTCATTTATCAAGAAACCATTGGTCATATTCAAGGCTAAAAAGGGTTTCACCTTTGTTTTATACGATCCCATATTATAACGAATGCTGCTGGTAAGATCAACATAGGCCACATCCATTTTTGATCGGTATTCGTTGTAAAACTGATCGGCTAACCTATCCTGCCTTAAGTAGGTTTCAAAATTATAGGTCTGATATAACAACTCGTTGTAAATCTGAAATCTATCGGATTTTTTCAAGAGATTAAACTCAATTGCAAGTCCAAAAGTAGGGCTCCCGGAATTTGCCTCAAGTGGAAATACTTCCTCACCATTGATCTCTTTGTTTATGTCATAGGTTGATGCCTTATATCCGGCGATTAAGTAAATATTAGTTTTAAAGGGCAAATTCTTTTCTATATAACTACTCCCTCCTGTCTTGCAGGTATTATACTTGTTTACAATCTTCTTTAATCCGTTAATTCCAAAAGGTGTGCGATTAATTTCCTCTTCCTTGACACAATCTTTAAGAAGAAGGGATAGTTGGCCCAAGTACTTATTATAGGTAGATTTCTTATTTCCAGTATATCTATAAAGCTGAATGAGTTCAACAAACTCCTCACCCTTTGAAACGTAATAGTGGGTTCTATCCTTTTTATAAATAAACAAGCTAGCCTCACCAACGACTACCGTTCTCAAAAAGACGTGTTTTGTGATGAGTTCAGTTTCGATCTTCTTATTTAATTTCTGTGGATTTTGTTCGGTAATGTTAATCTCTACTTTTCTCGAAATAAACTTTCTTTCACCAATCTTGATATCAGATAGCTGTTCTGGGGTATAGGTTGTTACCGCTCCGTTGTTCAGATGCTCAATAACATCAGGAATACTATAAGAGTCATCAAAATTGAACGTTCCAGAGATTTTCTCGCCATTTAGCATGGTTATTTCACCTTCTTGGGTTGGCATTTGGCCAAAAAGAAAACTTAAAGGCAGCAGCAATAAGGCTACCAATAGCTTGGTATCATTAAAATTCATTGTGATAATTTGGTTAGTGGATTACTATTTTGGCATTCGTTTCTTCAGCTCTTCAACAATGTTAAAAGCAGCAGGGCAAATAAAAGCATTTTTAAGAGTAAGATTGCTTATTTGGTAGAATTTTTTTCGATCTGTGTGCGGAAACTCCCTACATGCTTTTGGTCGCACATTATAGATCGAACAATGATTGTCTGTCCCGAGAAAAGTACAGGGAACTTCTTGCAAGACGTAATCATGCTCCTCATCCAATTTGAGATAAGTTGCAATAAATTTTTGGGGCTTTAATCTTAAATGCTTAGAAATACGCTCAATGTCGGCCTTGGTAAATAACGGACCTGTTGTCTTGCAACAGTTGGCGCACTGCAAACAATCGGTACGCTCAAATTCATTCTCATGTAATTCTTGCATTACATAGTCGAGATTTTTTGGCGGTCTTTTCTTGAGTTTTGCAAAAAACCTTTTGTTCTCGTTATGCTTATCCTTTGCCTTTCCGGGGAGTTCTTTTAGAATATCCTCCATATTACTTAAGAAGACCTACTGCCACTTCGTACAGTTGACGACTCCAGTCCTCTGAGACTTTTGATATTTCTTGGGAGAGTTCCGTTTGTTTGCTAATTACTTTTTTACCCAGGGTAGTGTTATAGTATGCATTGAGTTCTTCCTTTTGTGCCGGCGTCATTTGCGACCGATCACTAATCAATTGCCTGCCCGCATCGCTTTCATAGAAACTGGTCATCTCAGATATCTCCTCACGATTAAAATGCCGTTGATAAACGGGCGTTAATAGCGTTAGAATTTCATTAACCGACTTGTTTTTGTTTTCCTTCAAAAAAGTCCACCCCTTTTGATTGGCCTCTGTCTCGGGATACTGATTTTGGAGCATTTTCAACAAGCCATCATACGCATATTCGTACTGGCCGCTTGTACCGTTCTGTTTCAAATAGGTCTGCACTTCGGTGGCATACTCAACCTCTTGTGCACCGGCTTTTGTAGCTAAACACATGAAAAAACAAATACTAAGAACAACAATTCGCATATCTATTTTATTTAAGCAGCAAAAATGCCACATTTGTATTGCAAAGTACGAAATTCATGACAACCGATATTATTGGCAGTGCATTATTGGATTATCAAAACGGAAACTACACTGAAGACATAAAGACGATTTCCTCTTTGGAAGAGGAAGACGTACTACCGCTACCTTATCTTTTTCGCGATTTCGAACAAATGCCTGAACTTGAACAAATGGCATTACAGTTATGCGAAGGCTCCGTTCTCGATATAGGCTGCGGAGCAGGAAGCCATAGTTTATTTTTACAACAAAACAATATTGAGGTAACGGCATTAGACAGCTCGCCGGGGGCAATTGCCACTTGCAGGTTACGTGGACTTCGAAATACGGTCGTATCTGAGATCACTTTATATACAGATGCCACTTTCGATACGTTATTGTTACTAATGAATGGAGTTGGATTGGCCGGCACCCTTACACAACTTGATGATTTTCTAATGCACTTAAAGTCGCTCTTAAAACCAAACGGTCAGCTTTTACTCGATTCTAGTGACATCATCTATATGTTTGAAAAAGACGAAGATGGTGGGTATTTTGTTCCAAATTCGGGAACATATTACGGCGAAGTAACTTTTACCATGATGTACAAGGGGAGTATGGGTAAGCCATTTTCGTGGCTATATGTTGATTTGAATACGCTTGAACAAGCGGCACTAAGGCAAAATATGAGCTGTGAATTGATAAGAAAAGGGGAACATTACGACTATTTAGCAAGATTAAAAGTATTGTCGCAATAGAAGGCATGTTTTTTGTGTTATATTGGTAGACTAAAAAAATGAATCACGCTATGAAAAAATTAGGTTCCTTTCTTTTGATGCTCCTATTTGTTGCATTCTCAAGCTGCAAGAAATCGGACAATGAGCCAGATGACCCAACGCAAAACATTGACAAATCGGCCAATTTACTTTCCACCGGAGATTCTGCCAATGATATTTTATCGAATAGTGAATTCGACAGGTTGCGAATTGAAATCGCCTATGTAGATGGCTTTAGGCCTACCGTAAGTGCCATGGATGGTTTTGTCGACTATCTAAGACTGCATACGTTCAAGCAAAATATAGATGTTGAATACAAGGAAGTACCCTCTACGGGGAAATCGCAAATTGAACTTCAAGAAATCGCAGATCTTGAATCCGACAACAGAACTGCCTACAATGATGGGAGCACCTTAGCCATTTATATCTTTTTCTCGGACGCTCCGTCAGACGAGGACGATGAAGAAGAGGGCCTTTTTACACTAGGGGCCGTTTATCGCAATACTTCAATGGTTATTTATGAAAGTACGGTACGCCGACTTGCCGGAATTAGTTCA
>CALIJE010000035.1 GCA_938017825.1 uncultured Flavobacteriaceae bacterium | reverse complement strand
CGAGCAGATGACCCGTAGGTATAGGCGTAATATTTGTTATTCTCGACATCTATCCTTGACGTATCCAATATTTTTTTCGCTACACTGGTTTGGCCTATGATTCCGTAGGCTGCAGCGAGCCGAAATTTTGCCTCGTTAGATAACCCGCTGGTTTCACGCATGCGATTCATACTTGCAATATCAGCATTTCCAGAAAGCGCTAAAGCGTACAATCGATATGCTTGTGCCAAATCGGAATTTGACCCAGCCCGCCATCGCTTGGCAATATTCTGTTGGTAGTTAACCCAACTAGACTTAAATCCTATCGGGAGCACAAAGCCCTTCTTTTCAGCCTCTAAAAGAAAATGACCTGCATAGGTGGTGCCCCAGTCATTGGCATAGTTTTGCCCAGGCCAATAGGAAAAGCCGCCACTAGGGTTTTGAAAACTTCCTAGACGTTTGATTGCGCGTTGCACGTTTTGTTGAACACGTTTTGACTTAGTTGCATCCAGGTCAAAAATATCGGTGAGATAAAGTTGTGGAAAGGCAGCTGAAGTGGTTTGCTCAACACACCCATGAGGATAACGAATCAAATACTTCATGCGGCCGTTAAAATTCATTGGGGGCAGGGTTGAAAATTCGATTTCGGCCGAATTGCTGCCCGCTATTCCGAAAGTTTCCAAATCAAGCGTTTTGTTATCCTTGCCGTCCAATACCAGATTTGTAGTTTCTGACGTCATAGGATTCGGATTGATCACATCTATCGGAATCTCGAAAGAGGCCGTTTCACCGCCTCCCGAAGCCTCCACGATTACTTTTCCAATCCCGGAAAAATCAGAGACATTCAATTCAAAGTAAGCCATCTTCTCATCTGGTTGCGCAAAAGTCAATTTTTGTGTTTGTTCACCAACAATTGTAAACGCCTTATCTTGTTTGATTCGGAGTGTAACATTCTTCACTTTCTTTTCCATCGCAAAAACGGTAATTGGCAAGGTTACCTTTTCACCTGGGGTGATTTTTCGGGGTAGGGAAGCTAATATCATTAGTGGTTTGCGAACCGGGGTCGTATTTTCTACCTGCCCATAAGCGGCCTTTGTATGGTCTCCTGCAACGACCATTGTTCGCACTGAACCTACATATTTTGGAATCTTTATGTCGTGTGCTCTTGTCTCTCCTTCCTTTAAACTAAACGGTCCTAAGTGCACGACCATTGGCTCAAACCGGTTTGCTTTTTTATTTTTTGCTCCGGCTAGATCACCATCGCCCCCGATAGCGAAAACCTGGTCTATTCGTCCTCCAAAGGCGCCGATGACATCATCGTAAACATCCCATGTTTTTACCCCTAAGGCCTCTTTAGCATAAAAAGTATTCCAAGGGTTGGGTGTTTTAAATCGCGTTAGATCAAGTAGGCCTTCATCGACCATGGCAATACTATAGGTCATGGCCTTTTTATTCTTTTCATTGATCTTCACCCTTATGGTCTCCTCTGGCCGCAACACCTCGGGCATTGTAATTTGGGGTTGCAACTTCGTTTCCTCATTTTCCACGGCAATACCTGTAATCCCGTACATGCGAATAGGCGAATCGTTTTTTGTATTGGCATGAGGCTGTAAAGAGGTAATGTTAATAAATACATTTGGGGTGTATAGATTGGTAATTGGAAGATCAAATTTGGTCTCGCCTTCCACAGTCTCTACCCAAAGCGATTCTAGGACTTCACTACCATTTTCCACTGTGACCAAAGCCCTACCGCCAACAGAACTTGGAAATGTAACGGTCGCGTTCTCGCCAACCTTGTATTTTTCCTTATCCGTAGAAAAAACGAGCATTGTCGCAGCTGAAGGATCTCCCTTTCTCGATTTTCCGGCCCATCCCGGCCAATCGATATAAACCGCTTTACCTGTAGCATGACCTCCGCTGGGATCTTCTACCCTAACCAGATATCTTCCCCAATCTGGATACTTTAGTTCAAAATCAAAACTGCCCTTTCCGCTCGCATTGGTGCTAATTGTTTTTTCAAAAAGCAAATCGCGATATTGGCTACTGCTATACGAGGAAAGATTATCGGAAGAAGTATCCCACCACCATCTCCAACTTACTTTAAAAACACTGACCTTTAGATTTTTGGTTGCTTTCGGTTTGCCATTCTCATCTACCGACACCACTTCAAATTTGTGCTTTTCATCAGTGAGTAGCATGCCTCTTTTTTTGTCTCCTTTAGGAACATTCAGCCCAATATAAGTATCGTAGGGAGCGTATGGTTTTGTAAATACATCAGTGCTGAAATCACCTCCATTTTCATATACTTTGGTTACAAAAGCCGCTTGCAGCATGCCGGGCGCCTTCATTGACATTTGTGGATTTATACTGAAGTTCGCCTTGCCCTCAGCGTCTATTCTGTTGTCAAAAACCACTTGATCTTCCACCAAAAATCCACGGGTGGGATCATCAAAAATATAACCAGGAAATGATTCGAATTTTGTTGTGGTCGCCTTGAATTTGGCGGTGATATCGGCTTTCAGGTTTTTGGCAATAGCACCATGAAGCCATTTTACCTCCATTTCGCCTTTAATGGGTTTTGCCCCATTCAAAATTTCACCATCGAAAACTGTTTTGATCTTTAAACGGTTGGGCTTAATCGTTTCGATCTTTATCGTCTTGGTGAAGGATGCTCCTCCCACCGATACTTTGGCCAGCCAATTTCCAGTAGGTGCATTGGCATCAGTTTTCAAATCGAAATGAAAAAAATTATTCAACCCGTCTTTTCTAATTTCTCGATGTACCACTTTATTATACGGGTCTATTAATTCTAGCTTCACAGGGTGACCCGGAGGCAGTGGATTTGAGTTGTCATTCAAAAGAAATGATAGAAAAATCCGGTCTCCTGGGCGCCAAACGCCGCGTTCGCCAAAAATGAACCCCTTTAAGCCCTTTTTCAATCGCGAGCCAGAAACATTGAACTTACTCACTGAAAGAGCATTGCCATCGTTCAAGCGTACATAGTTCTTTTCTCCTCTATGCTCGACTACGGCGAAAAAAGCAGCTTTTTCCGAATCGAAAATTACAGTGCCATCAGTATCAGTTGCAACCGTGCCTACAGACTGTTGTTGATAGTTATAAAAAGTAACTTTCGCACCCGGGATCGGGTCGGTACTCAAAATATCATTGACAGCGACAAAGTAGCTTTTGTTCATGCCTCTTTTTATGGTCACCCCAATGTCAGTAGCCAAGACATTCAGAGCCGTTTTCTTGTTATAGTAGTATGATTTGTGGCAAGGGTTTTCGCGTTCATTCCAATCATAATCATAGTAGCCATAATCATCGTAATAGTTCTCAATGCCGTCCCAAGAACTGTTCTCGAGCTCCTCATCAAAATTTTCGTCCTCCTCCTCTTCTGTATCGAAATTGGTCGAATCACATTTGTAAGAACTGTAGTTTGGGCGATAACTGAATTGAACTCGGTAAATGGCTCCCTTTTCCGGAGAAATCAAAGCACTTAAATCAAGCGCATGAGCAGACCATTTGCCATTGGCATTACTCAAATTTGATTCTAAAACTATTTTTTTGGTAGCGATTGGGCGGGCCACACTGCGCAAGTTCCCGGCACCATTGATATTGTTACTTTGCAAAAATTGGAGGACATTGTTCTGATAGATTTTGAATACAGAAACATCAACAGCCTTCAAGTTTACCGTTTCGAAATTGATCTTTAAATTGCTCGAAGAAGGTAAAATAGTACCATTTGAAAGTAAGCGAACATGAGGTTTTAATTGTTCAAAAGCTACCCTTTGCTCAAACTTCTTTTTTATTTTGTAGCCGTCTTCACTTTGAACACCTTGTAATACTTCGAGCATTACGGCGCCTTTTATTTCTTGTGACGGATACATTTTTAACGTATTTCCATCGACCTTGTATTTGGGGTTCACTACACCTTCAACTACAACCAATCCCTTAAAATTTTGATCTTTTTTTAATGGGTCTGAAAAATTGATCAAAACCACTTGTTCCCCTCCTGTCTCAACCGATGTGCCCAAGACAGTAAAATTATTCTTCCCTGCTATGATAACAGTATTTTCACCCGTACTCTCAATATTGAATTTTCGTCCGCTCCATGACACTAGCAATTCAGAATCTTCCACAAAACGCTGAATACTGTCGATCTTGAACGAGAATTGGGTGCCCTTTTCTATTGCTTCATCAAATTTTATCTTGATGGGTTTCCCTTTCTGAGTAACCGTTAGAATTTGCCTGGCGGTTTCCAATGGAAGTACATCTGAAGTCCTCAATTGCCCTGTGATATACTGCCTATTCTTGGAGTAAGACTGAATCGCATCGGTATATACATTGAGTTGTTGTTTTAATGTCTTGATACTAAAAATCATTGTTTTAAGATCTTTGGGAACATCCTTGATCAAGTCAGATAACGCAAGTTCAAATTGGTACTGTGTATCTTGTTTAAAACCGTTGTCAGGAACGAATGCCATGGTCCTATTATCCAAAGCGATTAGTTTTCCCTTGGTTCTGGGTGAAACATAGAGCAAATCCGAATCTAATTCATCCCCTTTTTTCCATGACGACATTGGGGAGTTTAATACCACTCTTACATCACTCTGTGCCGATATTACTCCATGCGAGACTTCGGTAATGTACTCTTGATATCTATTGAGATTTTCAAACTGCTCTGCCGGACTCGGATCAGGTTTTGACGTACAGCCTGTAAGTAAAAAAGTAATCAGGAAAACAAGTGAAAACTGTTTGATCTTCATGGTGGTGATTTTTGTTAAAGATAAGCGCGGACTTCACAAAAAACATCCCAAAATACCGTGATAATGCAGCCCCAAATTCTACGGTTTTCAGTTAGAACGTAATACGGTAATCCTTTAGTACTTTATCATAAAACAATAATGGGCTGCCAATTCTGACATATTTAATATACACACGTCATTGATTTGCGTGCATTTCATCGAAAAAAACTCATTTTTCAAAGTTAATATCTGTATTTTGTCTAATATTACACTCGTTGAACACCCCTTTTCAACCTCGAGAACGTAGATATATCCCCAGTTCTACTACCGACCTACTATTCGAGAACTCCTACTTACAATTTAGAACGTTGTATGAAAATGAAATTGCAATATGCCGTCTTGGTATGTTTCGTCCTATTGGCTACGGCCTGTACAAAAGAAGCGCCAGGGGACGAATTGATACCCGATGCACAAAACGTGGCTGAGGTAGAAGGCGAATTATTATCGGTTGTCAACAATTATAGAATAGCGATGGGGCTGAATGCGTTAAATTATAGTGCCGTAGCGCATGAATATGCCAATGAGCACACTAATTATATGATTGCCACAGGTAATCTAAGTCACGATAATTTTAGTGTCCGGGCATCCAAGATTTCACTAGAGGTAAGCGCGGAACACGTTGCAGAAAATGTCGCCAAGGAATATGACAATGCCACCGAAGCCTTTCAAGGTTGGCTCAACAGTTCTAGCCACAAATCAACCATCGAAGGTGACTTTACCGATACTGCAGTAAGTGTGAAGAAAAACCAGGAAGGCGAATTGTACTTTACACAAATCTTCTTTCGGTAAACACAAATTTTGAATCAATACTTTATGTATGGTTCGTTGAGCCTAATCCTTTTCTTTTCATAAATTTGGGTCGAACTGTTTATCGTTTAGTACCGTATTCTTTCCCTAAACTGTGAGCACCTAACTTTCAACACATGTCTATTGCCCCTCCTTTTAATCTAAACAAGTGGATCGAGGAAAATCGCGATACCCTAAAACCGCCCGTTGGTAATAAAAACCTATATAAAGACGCAGGTGATTATATCGTAATGATCGTAGCAGGGCCCAATGCAAGAAAAGACTACCATTACAACGAAACCGAAGAACTTTTTTATCAACTCGAAGGTACTATAGAAGTACATATTCAAGAAGATGGCAAAAAAAAGACCATGAAGCTTGGTCCGGGTGACATGTACCTGCATCCGGCAAGAGTACCTCATTCCCCAGTGCGCCATAAGGGGAGCATAGGGCTAGTGGTGGAGCGTAAACGATCCAACATGAATGTCGATGATGGTTTGTTATGGTTCTGTGATAACTGCAACAACAAATTGTATGAGGCCTATTTTACACTTCATGATATAGAAAAGGATTTTATGGGCCATTTCAAGCATTTTTATGGTTCAGAAAAATTGAGGACATGCGATAATTGTAGTGCGGTTATGCCGGCAGACGAACGTTTTGTTTCAAAAGAAGATTAAAGACTATGGAAATTACCATCAAAATTATAATAGGTTTCGTCGCATTTCTTCATCTCTATTTCATGTACTTTGAAATGTTCGCATGGACTACCAAAGGCAGAAAAGTATTTAAGAACTTTCCTTCAGAGCTGTTCGAACCTACAAAATCAATGGCCGCTAATCAGGGACTATATAATGGGTTTTTGGCTGCTGGTTTAATTTGGACCTATTTCATAACCGACCTTAATTGGCAGACAAATATTGCAATCTTCTTTTTGGTATGTGTTGCGATAGCAGGAATTTATGGCGCTTTGACCGTAACAAAGAAAATATTTTTTGTTCAAGCCCTTCCGGCATTGATTGCAATTGCATTATTGATTTATAGAGGATGAAATTGATATACACACTTTTCCTAATTATATGTTCATCATCCACAATTGCGCAAATGACTCCTGAAGAAGTAGTACAAAAACAACTTGAAGCCTATAACAATAGAGATATTGATGGCTTTATAACGTTAGTATCCGAACGTATTACATTTTATGATTATTCGGATAATCGGATGACTATGCAAGGTACCGAGGCCTGCAAAGAGTTTTATTCTGATTTGTTTGAGGCATCACCCAAACTACATTCCACAATTTTAACCCGCACGGTTTTGGGAAACAAGGTCATTGACCATGAAAGAATCACGGGAAGAAACGGGCATGAAGCTGCGCTTGAATTGGTGCTAATTTATGAGGTGCAGAATGAGAAAATTATCAGAATTACAGTGCTCAAAGACGAGTAATAGATCCACTCATTTTACGTAGCTTTGCAATCCCGATTGTTATCGGGATAACAATTCACGCTTTAAAAGTTATAAAATGTCAAAAGTAGCATCAGCATTCGGGATGGCAGAAGCCTTAAAAGCTCTCGGACTAAAAGAAATCAATGAAGGCACCTCTACTGGCTCTAACAGTTTTTCATCTGGAGAAGTCATTGCAAGCTATTCTCCTGCAGATGGTGCGCTAATAGGGAAGGTAAAGACTACTACCGAAGCCGATTACGAAAAGGTAATGGAAAGTGCCACTGAGGCTTTCAAAACATGGAAAATAATGCCGGCACCCCAACGGGGGGAAATAGTACGACAGTTTGGAGAAAAACTTCGCGAACTTAAAGAGCCTTTAGGGAAACTTGTTTCCTATGAAATGGGGAAAAGTTACCAAGAAGGCTTGGGCGAAGTACAAGAAATGATAGACATCTGTGATTTTGCTGTGGGGCTTTCTAGGCAGTTACATGGCCTCACAATGCATTCCGAAAGACCAGGCCATAGAATGTACGAACAGTACCATCCATTAGGCGTCGTTGGAATTATTTCTGCCTTCAACTTTCCTGTAGCGGTCTGGGCATGGAATACAGCCTTGGCCTGGATTTGTGGAGATGTTTGTGTTTGGAAACCCTCTGAAAAAACTCCACTTTGCGGGGTGGCCTGTCAGAATATCGCAGCCGCTGTTTTTAAGGCCAACGGCTTGCCTGAAGGTATCTCGTGTATGATCAATGGGGATTATAGGGTTGGAGAAATGATGACCCGAGATGTACGGGTACCGTTGGTTTCGGCTACCGGTTCTATCAGAATGGGGAAAATCGTTGCTCAGGCCGTTGCGGCCAGATTGGGAAAATCGTTGCTTGAGCTTGGCGGAAACAACGCAATAATTGTTACCCCCGATGCGGATATCAAAATGACCGTTATTGGGGCGGTATTTGGAGCGGTCGGTACATGTGGGCAACGCTGTACCTCGACCAGAAGGTTGATCATACATGAGTCTATTTATGACAAAGTAAAAGATGCCATTGTAGCTGCATATGGTCAATTACGCATTGGAAACCCGTTGGACGAGAACAACCACGTTGGTCCTTTAATTGATACCGATGCAGTAGCCCAATACAGCAATGCACTAGAAAAAGTGGTTGCCGAAGGAGGCAACATTATTGTTGAAGGCGGCGTATTGACAGGCGAAGGATACGAAAGTGGATGCTATGTAAAACCGGCCATTGCCGAAGCCAAGAACAGTTTTGAGATTGTACAACATGAGACCTTTGCACCGGTACTTTACTTGTTGAAGTATTCTGGAGAAGTAGATAACGCAATTGCCATTCAAAACGGGGTTGTACAAGGCCTCTCATCGGCGATTATGACGAATAATCTACGTGAAGCAGAGCGATTCTTGAGCCATGCCGGGAGCGATTGTGGTATTGCCAATGTGAATATAGGTACCTCGGGAGCAGAGATAGGTGGTGCTTTTGGCGGTGAAAAAGAAACTGGGGGTGGTCGTGAAAGTGGATCCGATGCTTGGAAAATCTACATGAGAAGGCAAACGAATACCATAAATTATACTACAGAGCTTCCCTTGGCGCAAGGCATCAAATTTGACCTTTAGCCTTCCTTATCAATTGGCATACTTAACAAAGGCCCGGCGATATGCCGGGCCTTTGTTATAATGTAAAAAATCCGCTGCTTTCTAGCTCCTTACCGTTCCCCCGATCGGCCAGTTTTGAAAACAGCGGAATTACCAAACTAACTCTAATTGTACGGAAACCCTATACAATGATTTCCGTGTTTTTGATAGTGATAGCAATATCGCCCAAGAAGATTTAACATATGCTTCGTTTTGTATAGAAGGTCACAAAAACTGTATAATCGGTTGTGTTTTGAATTATGACCTCTAGAATAGAAGGTGAAACACCTGTATGTGGTTTTACGTTAATGTTAATAAAACCCAAAAACCCTATCACAATGCCGGAACTTAGTCGGGAGCAATAGGGCCTTCTGTTATGTTTTTAACAAAAGAACATAGGATAATCTTAGGTTGCCATGACAATTGTACTAATGATGTGAAATACTGTATAGTCAGCAATCTATCGTGGAATTTATTCCAATTTATAATAGCAAATTCCTTGTTTTTCAGCCATAATATGGGCAATATTTAGCAAGGGTTTTTTAACATTTTTAGTATTTTTTTAATACATTGCCATGAACAACACTAAATCCTTAATAAAAATGACAAAAACAACTAGTCTGCTTGGGATTCTGATAACCATCATAGCAGGTATTTTTCTCTACATGAAACTCTGCAGTTCTTGCGGCGTTCCGATTGCGGAGGAAGAATCTGTTTCTGAAGAAGTTATTGCAGAACCCGAAGCACCGAAAAGTACATCATTCCCCTTTGCTTTGAGCAATGGAGACTATGATTGTAACACAAACGACAATTTCAACTTTAATGTGTCGTCCTCAGTTATTTTAAAGCCGTTAGCAACTAACGTTTCTGATTGTATTGGCAGCTTAAAAACCTTTATGGACGGCAATGCGGACAAGGTCATAAATGCCACAGGCTATTATAAGAGTGATGAAACCAACGATTCTGCTTTTCCGAACCTAGGTTTGGCAAGGGCAAATGCAGTTAAGAATTATTTGGTTTCAATGGGTATTTCTTCAACTCGTATCAATACTTTCGGTAAACTTATGGATGACATGGTGCCTGCCGACAATATGTTCATGGGGCCTATCGAATACGGTTTGGCCGATAGAGCTGCTGATGCCGATGACCAACTACAGGCCTTGTTTGACAAAATAAATGCCGATCCCTTGGTGCTTTACTTTGATACCGCAGAGGCATCTATCCAACTAAGCGCGGAACAACGTCAAAAAGTAGCGGATATTTCAAGATATTTAGATTTAAAAGATGGAGCTACCGCCAATGTTGTTGGGCATACTGATAATGAAGGCAGCAACGTAACCAATATGAGGTTAGGCCAAGGACGAGCCGATTTTGCAAAAGACTATCTCACGAGAAATGGTATTGCCACGGCAAAAATAAATACGTCTTCCAAAGGGGAGAGCCAGCCTATAGAAAGTAATGCGACAGAAGAAGGCAAAGCAAAAAATAGAAGAACCGTAGTTACGGTACAACAATAAATAATTAATCAAAATAAAACTTAATAATATGGATATCGATTTTTCAAATATGTGGTGCTGGTTACTTCCTTTACTATGTACCTTACTTGGTGCTCTTTTCGGATATTTTCTTGGGAAAAGCGGAAGTACAACTGTTGACAATACGGCAGATTTAAATCTGTGGAAAGATAAGAATGCAAAATTACAGGCTGATCTTGATGCATGTAATAAGAAGTTAAGTGTTGCCGGAACAGCAGCGACAGGAACCGTGGCGGCAGCGGCGTCATCCCTAACGGCCAGTGCTCCTGAAACCAGTATTCCTTTTAATGCAGATGCGGCCAAGGCTGCCTTTGGCAAGGTTATTAAAGAGGATGACCTAAAGATTGTAGAAGGCATTGGGCCTAAAATCTCGGAAATGTTCCAAAACAGCGGAATACGTACTTGGAAAGCCCTATCGCAGACTTCTGTTGCGGATTGTCAAAAAGTATTGGATAAAGGCGGCGATCGCTATAAAGTACATGATCCAGCCTCATGGCCTTTGCAAGCTAAAATGGCTTATGAAGGTAAATGGGCGGAACTTGTCAAATGGCAAGACGAACATGATCACGGAAAATTGTAAGGTTTCCAAAACAATAAGAAACCCGATTTCGAATTATCGAAATCGGGTTTTCTGTTTTATAAAAGCTTCTTTCAATCACTACACCATGCCATTGGCCTCGACCCATTTAAATCGATACTGGTCTTCTGGAAACTTCATGCGGGTCGCAATTCGTTCCAATCTATCGGGTAATGCCATGAGATAATCCCGTGCTTTTTCGGCCTCGTCAGATAGGCTTCTAACAGCATCTAACTGCCAATAAGAATTCAGCTTTCTAAGAATCTCTACATAGTCCATTGCAGTGTATACGCCAAGCCGTTGGGCGCAATTCGAAAAATTCTCAAAGGCGGTGCCAATACTTCCACCTGATTCTCTTAAAAAATGCGCAGGCATTACTATTTTCCTTTTCATCATATCTGCAAAGGCAAGCATAATTCCACTTGGGTCCTCTCCAAAAATCGTTTTTACGAATTCGCGATACGCTACATGATGGCGCATTTCATCTCCTGCAATTATCGTACACATTTTACCCAGCAACAAATTTCCTTTTTTCTTTGCCATTTGTCCTACACGCTTATGGGAAATATTAGTGGCCAGTTCCTGAAAGGTAGTATACACGAAATTCTTATACGGATCACGATCAGTGCCAATATCAAAACCATCTGTAATCAAATGCTGCGTTGTAATTTCAACTTCACGCATATTGACCCTCCCAGACAAGTATAGATATTTGTTGAGTACATCACCATGTCGGTTCTCTTCAGCCGTCCAAGCGCGCACCCATTTAGACCAGCCATTTTGATTTTCAGAATGTTGGTTTATCCCTTCAACATCCATCAGCCAGGCCTCGTAGGTCGGTAGTGCTTCCTCTGTAATCGTATCGGCCACCATGGTTACCCAGAAATCGTAGCCAAGCTCTTTAGATTCCCCGCGCAAAGTTTCGACCTCGTCTAAAAAATTCTCGTTTCGCGAATCAGGAAGAAAATCGCTAGGTTGCCAAATTTCTTCAGCGGGTATCAAAAAGTCGTTGATAAATCCATCGACCTGTGGTTCGATCGCCTGCATTACCTCTAGCCTAATATTTTTAGCTGACATCTTTTATTTTTTTCAAAGTTCGACAATAATTAGGTTATCATTGTGTAATTGTGATCCTCTTTTTCAATTGCGTCCTCTTTCATTTGGGTAAAAAGTATGTACTGGTGCACTTTGCCAAACCTGCTTAGTGTCTACATCAATCATCGATAATGGGCCCTTGAATGCAGCTCCCGTGTCGATATTCCAAACGTTGGCGGCTTGAACAGGCGTTGTCTTGCCCATTCGGGTTACTGGGGTATGCCCTAGGTAAATCTCCTGATAATGTGTTAATCTTTTGGGGTACCATGGATCATTTTTCTCGAGATCCGGATTCAAGGATAGGGCCAACTCCCATAACGTTCTATCCCAATAAAAGGTTTTTTGAAAATACTCGAACTGAACACCTTTTAAATTACTAAAGCCAGCATGCAAAAAGAGCCGATTTTTAGCATCGATATGATAGTTCTCCAAGCTCTTGTAGAATGCAAGGTGCCTTGTCTTCGTTTCAATATCAATTTTTTCATAAGAGCTTACCGTAGCTTCCCCGCCATGCTGTCTCCACATTGGGTTGTCACTGCCGCCGTTCAACCATTCATAACACAGTTCATCATGATTGCCACGGAGAAGAATACAATTATATCGTTTATTGAAATCTATTAGAAAATCGACCGTTTCGACGGCCTCACTCCATCCATCTACATAATCCCCAAGAAAAATAAGCTTATCATCAGCCGAAACCGAAGCTTTTTGCAAAAGTTCTTTTAAGGCGCGCAGGCCTGAATGTATATCTCCAATGACTAATGTTCTCATATTGCAAAAATCGCAAATACCCAAGTATTATTCCCTTGTAAACCCCCAAAAATTTAGTTGAAATTCCCAAGCTGTTTGAACTTTAGAGATAATTTCATCGATCTTAAAGGAATTCAGTACAATATTTGAGTTAAAAATTTTAAGTGAATAGGTGAAGTATATACAACCTACGCTATTTGCCAACAAGTCTACTCAACATGGAGTAAGAGGTATCATTATACAGTGATGCGTCTAAAATCCATTTTACCATAATTTCCCATATAATTTTGGAATAAGCCTAATTTTGTATCTAACTTGGCAGCCCAAGTATTAGTACAATGAAACAAGTTATCTGTATTGGTGAATTATTAATTGATTTTGTTGCCGAAAATCAAGGCAGCGACCTTTCGAAAGCTAAACTTTTCACAAAAAAGCCCGGTGGTGCGCCTGCAAATGTTGCATGTGCCATTTCTAAATTGGGAGGTAAAAGTGCTTTCGTAGGTTGCGTAGGCAATGATCCTTTTGGCAGCTATCTTTTGAACGTTTTAAAAGAAAATAAGGTCGATATTTCCTTGACTCAGCGTTCCAAAACATTTACCACTCTAGCCTATGTATCACTTTCCGAGGATGGTGAACGCGATTTTGTTTTTAGCCGCGGGGCAGATAAAGAACTTCAATATGATTCTTCCCTAAAAAATAATATCAAAGGCAACATGCTGCACTTAGGGGCCGCCACTGCGTTGCTTGGCGGGGACTTGGAAAAAGCCTACGGCCGATACTTCTTTGATGCCCTAACCCAAGATGCTTTTATAAGTTTTGATCCTAATTTTAGAAGTGATCTTTGGAAAGAAGAGGAAGAAATATTTGTCAAAAAATGTTTGCCATTTATTCAAAAGGCACATTTGGGAAAATTTAGTTTAGAAGAAGCACAACTGCTTACCGACAAACGAGATTTGAGTGAGTGCTGTGCTATTTTACATGAGATTGGCACTAGAATTATTGCAATTACCCTTGGGAGCAAAGGTACCTTCTTAAGTATTGACAATAAAGGACAAATTATACCAAGTACTGTTGTGTCGTCGATAGATACTACGGGGGCCGGAGATGCGTTTATCGGCTGCCTGTTATATCAAATTTCAACATTGAAAGACCCTTGTGAAATTTTGGACGACCATGAGCTGCTCTATAAGATGGTTGAAAAAGCAAATATTGCAGGGGGTATAACTACTACTGGATTTGGAGCAATACCTTCACTCCCCACCTATGAACAGGTTTTCGGCAACTAGTTATATTTTACTTTACGAATAATGCGCAATGACTCTTTCAAGGTTTGATAGAGCGCACCATTCGCATTTTTCAATAACGGTCTGGCAGCTTCCATCTTATCTTTAGCCTCTTCAAATCCGTTGAGATAACAAATCAAATAGGTGTCAGGGAGCTGTTTTAAGTCCGTTTGCTCAGCAGGTTTTAAAATTTCATTTTTCCTTATTTTTTCAAGCAGGACATTATTCATATTATAAACGTGATGAAGGGTCTTCTTATCGAATTCTGGTGGTTCAAAAATCAGATTGCTTTGAATCTGATAGGTGCCGTTATCATCAAATGTGATGACCACTTTTTCCAACGGATAATATTCTTGTTTACTCGTTAAACCCAATTGTACATATTCTACAGTAGTGAACGAATTTTCATCGAATGAGATCATGACCTCATCCAAAGCCGAGTAAAATAATTTTACCTGCTCATTGATCAGTTCGATATCTACTCTAGACAAGTATGTTTCGCCATTTACAGTTTTTTTATTACCTGCCCAACAGACGACGAACTGCTCTTTAAATACCTTATAGCTACTTTTCATATCTGGATGGCGGTTGTTTATAAAATCAATTACCCCATCAAGTGTTAGTTCAATATTGTTCTTTGCATGTTGTTCTATTGTTGCGACTGTCTCGTGATTAATGCTCTTAAGTTCAATATCATAAGCCTTGGGCAAACTTATACTGCCTTCTCGAAAAAAAACCATACCGCCATAATACTTCCAGATATTCTTCCGTAAAGCGCATACCTTGCCATTTGACTTGATTGTGACCAAACCCACGACCTTCCCTTCCGGTAAATGTGGAAACGGAATATTTTCATACGATATCAAAGGAGGGTTGTCGAGGTAGGCATTCACTAAATTTTGAATTTTGCTGTCATCAAAAAAATCGACCCCTACGATTTTATTGTCTTCATCTTCTACGCCTATGACAACAAAAGAATTGTTTTTAGGATTGCTGTTCGCCAAAGCACAAACATGTTTTAGGAATTTGGCTTTGCCTTCTTTTTGCCCAATCTCTATAAACCGCTTTTTATCATAAAAACTATTCTCGTCGTTATGTGCGAGTAGATTTTTGACTAGCAAGCGCTTATTGATCATTTTTCCTTATTAATAATCGTAGAAGAAGCTTGCGCCGTAGACATCACGACCAAGTCAGCAATATTTACATGGTACGGCCGAGTCACCACAAAATGAATAATATCAGCCACGTCTTCCGGGTTTAGTGGTTGATATCCTGTATAAACTGTATTAGCTCGGGTGGTATCACCCTTAAAACGAACCTCACTAAATTCTGTCTCGACCAGACCTGGGTTTACCGCACCAACCCGAATACCATACTGGTTAAGGTCGATGCGCATTCCTTGGTTGATCGCATCTACGGCATGTTTACTGGCGCAGTATACATTCCCTTTCGGATACACCTCTTTCCCTGCGGTAGAACCTATGTTGATGATATGCCCTTCTTTTCGCTCGACCATTTGAGGCAGCACCGCTCTTGAGACATAGAGCAAACCTTTTACATTGATATCTAACATAGCATCCCAATCCTCAAGGCTGCCATCCTCTATGGGGTCGAGCCCATGAGCATTCCCGGCATTGTTTACCAAAATGTCTATTTCGGCAAAAGGTTGGGGCAAGCTATGCACCGCTTCAGTAATTGCTTCCTTATCTCGAACATCAAAATTCAACGTGTGCACTGCTACTTGTTCGCCCAGAGTTTTCTTTAGTTCATCGAGGCGTTCTTGTCTCCTACCGCATAGGATAAGACCAATACCTTCGCTTGCAAAACGTTCTGCTGTCGCTCTCCCGATTCCACTAGTTGCTCCTGTTATTAATGCAATTTTCTGTGCCTTCATAGTCTAATTATCTAAGGTACTGGCTCCCCTTTACTTGCTTCCAGCAAAATAAACCAGTCGGTTTTTTCTAACTCTATTTTTGTGGCATCTATCGCATTAGATAATCGCGAAGGCGTTGTTGTGCCTAGTACTGGGCGTATTTTCGCCGGGTGCATCATTATCCAAGCCAATAACAAGACATCTTCCGAAACCCCATACTTTTCGCTCATTTTTTTCAATACTTTTTGAATCCGCTCAACCTGTTCGGTTTTCTCCTTGAATATATTTCCCAACGGACTCCAAGCCATAGCCAACCGGTTTTGAGCTATACAATCATCTAATGTACCGTCGTACATCACCTCGTTTGAGCTTATTGAAAATTCAACCTGATTTGCCATTACCGGAATTTCTTTTTCAAGCATGGCTAATTGCGAAGGTGTAAAATTCGATACACCAAAGTCCCTTATTTTACCTTCAGTTTGCAAAGTTGTAATCGCTTCGGCAATAACTTCTGGATTCATAAGAGGGCTCGGTCGATGTAATAGCAGCAAATCCAAATAATCAGTCTTAAGATTTTTAAGCGATCGTTCTACCGAGCTCGTAATATACGTCTTGGAGTAATCATAGTGATTCACCACATTAGGTCGAATCTCCGTGTTTAATTGAATTCCGCATTTCGATATAAGCTGAATCTTTTCGCGCTGAAAAGAACCTTCGGCCATAGCCGCACCAAATTCAGCTTCTGTTGAATATCCGCCGTAAATATCAGCATGATCAAAGGTGGTGATGCCTATAGCCAAGCACTCCTGTATCAATGCTGTCATTTGCGGAGTAGATAGTCGCTTTCCCCAGCTTCCCCAGGTCATTGTCCCTGCAATTAATTTTGTATACTTTGAGTAGTTTTTCATGATTAATTTTGTTGATATAGCGACTGATTACCAAAATAAAAAAAAGGGAAGGTAGAAATCAGGGTGATTCACATATTTCACAAGGAAACGAATTTAAAAAGAAATCCCTTAAAAACTTCATAAAAATAGGGGGCTTACCAGAATTTTTAACCAATCATTAACAGCAAACCAGTGAATAAATTTTCAATTTGCATCCCTGTTAAAGAGTAAACCAATTAAAACCAAAAACTTATAAGTTTATATGGAAGAAAATACCACAGTGGATATTAGCGCCGTAAACGAAAAAATCGCGCAAGAAAGTGCTTTTATCGACCTTTTGATGTTGGAAATGAACAAGGTCATTGTAGGCCAGAAGCACATGGTTGAACGATTGCTTATTGGCCTCTTGGGCCAGGGGCACATTTTATTGGAAGGTGTTCCAGGCCTTGCAAAAACCCTAGCGATCAATACACTTTCCAAAGCAGTTAAAGGTAGCTTTAGCAGAATACAATTTACCCCAGACCTCTTACCTGCAGACGTTGTAGGGACGATGATCTACAATATGAAGGTGAACGATTTTTCAATCAAGAAAGGTCCCATATTCGCGAATTTTGTTTTGGCGGATGAAATTAACCGAGCTCCAGCGAAGGTACAATCAGCCTTGTTGGAAGCCATGCAGGAAAAGCAGGTGACCATTGGTGATGAGACTTTTGTATTGGACAAACCCTTTTTGGTCATGGCCACTCAAAACCCGGTAGAACAAGAAGGCACCTATCCCCTGCCCGAAGCGCAAGTTGACCGCTTCATGCTCAAAACCGTTATCGATTATCCTAAAATGAACGAAGAGCAAATGATCATGCGTCAAAACCTCAAAGGCGGTTTTGAAAACGTAAACCCTGTGGTAAGTATTGATCAAATCTTAAGCGCGCAAAAGGCAGTTCGAGAGGTATATATGGATGAAAAAATTGAAAAATATATTTTAGATCTGGTCTTCGCCACTCGCTATCCTGAAAAATACGGACTTGAAAACCTGAAGCCCCTAATTAGTTTCGGTGCGTCTCCCAGGGGTAGTATTAACCTTGGAAACGCTGCCAAGTGTTATGCGTTTATTAAACGTAGAGGTTATGTTGTACCTGAAGACGTAAGAGCCGTAGTGCATGATGTACTGCGCCACCGTATTGGGATTACCTATGAGGCCGAAGCAGAAAACATCACTTCCGAAGAAATCATCAATAAGATCGTAAACGAGATCGAAGTACCTTAAAAAGGTAAAAGGCTTAAGGTTAAAAGTTCAAGGTAAGAATACCTCAAACGCGAAGCATTGAGCTTTAAAAGCTAATGGACACCAAGGAATTACTTAAGAAAGTACGTAAAATCGAGATTAAGACCCGGCGTCTATCCGATCATATTTTTGGTGGGGAATACCACTCTACCTTTAAGGGTCGTGGTATGACCTTTAGCGAAGTTCGCCAGTACCAATTTGGGGATGATGTGCGAAGTATTGATTGGAATGTTACCGCACGTTACAACGAACCATTCGTAAAAGTATTCGAAGAAGAGAGAGAATTGACGATGATGCTTATGGTTGATGTGAGCGGTTCAGAACTTTTTGGGACTACGAATCAATTCAAAAAAGAGGTCATCACCGAAATATCGGCTACCCTGGCATTTTCAGCCATGCAAAACAATGACAAAGCGGGCCTAATGTTGTTTTCAGATTCGGTAGAATTGTTCATCCCACCGAAAAAAGGGAAGAGTCATGTACTACGAATTATAAGGGAATTATTAGAATTCAAACCAAAAAGCAATAGCACCAATTTGGGAGAGGCGTTTAAATTTCTTAGTAGTGTTATGAAAAAGAAGGCCATTGTTTTCGTGCTTTCAGATTTTATAGCAACAGATTATGAAAAGACCCTGAAAATTGCTGGGAATAAGCATGATGTAACGGGTATTCGAATTTATGACGAGAAAGAAGAATCTATCCCAAATCTTGGAATGGTACAAATGCAGGATGCAGAAACCGGAAAAATTCAATTGGTAAATACACAATCAAAAAGTGTTCGAATGGCCTATGGCCAGCATCATAAAGAACGTGTTGACTATTTCCAGGAAACTTTTACCAAATCGGGATGTGGTACTATTAGCTGCAGGGTAGACGAAAGTTATGTAAAGAAGTTGTTGGGTTATTTTAAGCGAAGAGGATAGTGAAAGGTTCAAAACATAACAAGCCATTTAGGTTAGTCCTGTTCTCCACGATTTGGAAAACAGTACCGCTTCTTCTGTTCATGGTTTCTTCATTCACAGTTGCCCAAAGTGTCCCCAAAGTAAGTTCGGAGGTCGACACGACTTTTATTAAGATTGGGGAACAGATACAATTTAAGCTGACCGTAGAAGCAGATACCACAGCTCAGGTTATTTTTCCTGAAGGACAAACATTCTCCCCTTTGGAAACAGTCGAAGCTTCGGAAACCGATACCCTATTGCGCCAAAAAGAGCGTATGACTTTACTAAAGACCTATGCACTTACCCAGTTCGATTCAGGAGCATACAAACTTCCAACACAACGTGTTGAGATCAATGGTAAGGGATATTTTACAGATTCACTTTTGATAAACGTTGCCAATGTTAAGGTCGATACATTGAAACAACAAATGTTCGACATTAAACCCTTGATCCAAGTTGAAAAAACGAATGATTCTTTATGGAAATGGATTGTGGGCATTTTGGCTGCCATCTTACTGATTGCCGGACTCTTCTACTGGTTCGTTCTTCGTAAAAAACCATTGACGGAAGATGAGCAAATTGCCCTATTACCGCCTTATGACCGTGCTTTGATAGAATTAAAAAAACTGGAAAACTCAAAGTATCTGATCCAAGATGAATACAAGCAGTACTATTCGGAATTGACCGATATCGTGAGGTCATATTTAGAAGAGGACGTTAAAGTTTCGGCCTTGGAAAGTACGACAGATCAATTGATCGACAAGCTTGAACTTTTAAAGGATTCTGGGGAATTGGAGCTAGACAGTGAAACTATAGCCCAGTTTAAAAGGATTCTACAAACCGCTGATTTGGTGAAATTTGCTAAATCAAAACCAGACACCTCGATAGCCCTGCAAGATCGCAGTACAATAGAGGAAATCGTAATCAAAACCCACGACGCCTTGCCAGAACCAACCGAAGAAGAGCTCATGCAACAGGCCGAATATCAAGAAGAATATCTACGACGCAAACAGAAAAAGAAACTTATTCTAGGCGCCGTGGTATTTCTTGGAGTCCTATGTATTGGTTCGTCAATTGCAGTAGCAAAGTATGGTTTTGACTATTTAAAGGATACCGTATTGGGGCATCCAACGAAAGAACTGCTCGAAACCGAGTGGGTTTCAAGTTCGTATGGATTTCCACCAATTATATTGGAAACACCAATCGTATTGGAGCGTGTTGAAGTTGAACTGCCTGAAGAAGCAAAGGAGGCCATTGCCGATATACAGAGTTTTGGTTACAGAAGTTCTATCGGTCTATTTACCGTGGCGTTGAGCTCAATGACATTTTCGAAACCCGTTGAACCGAATATTCAACAAACCACCAATTCGTTTTTACAGACTTTTGAATCCCTGGGTGCTAAAAACATAATTACAAAGCAGTCTGAATTTACCACAACAAGTGGAATTGAGGGTACAAAAATTTATGGTAGCGGAAAGTTCCCGGTTCCTGAATCAAAAGAACTTATTCGAGGTAAATATGAAATATTGATTTTTGGCGGAAAAGGTTTTCAGCAATCAATTGCCTTGAGTTGGCTCGAAGATGATGCGTATGCCGAACAGATCGTTGAACGCATCAAAAAGACCCTTGAAGTAAAACTGGAATTATAGATGTTTACAGATATCGATTTTGCGAATCCTGAGTTCTTCTGGTTGCTATTGCTGCTTCCTTTGGCCATACTATGGTATGTGCTTAAACGTAAAGATCAAATGGCATCGCTTAGGATATCTAGTATTGGTGGCTTTGCAAAACAAGGTATTTTACCACGATTAAAGCCTTTGTTATTCGTCTTAAGGTTACTGGGGCTGGCTTCTATTATCGTGGCACTGGCCCGGCCTCAAACCGAAGATATCTCCACCCGTACCAAAACGACGAAAGGTATTGATATCGTTATGGCGATAGATGTTTCTTCGAGTATGCTCGCACGCGACCTAAAGCCGAACAGACTTGCGGCTTTGAAAAAAGTAGCAGCCGAATTCATCAAAAAAAGGCCTAACGACCGTATTGGCCTCGTAGCCTACGCCGGCGAAGGATATACCAAGACGCCCATTACAAGCGACAAATCGCTTGTATTAAACGCCTTGAGAGAAATCACCTATGGCCAACTAAATGATGGTACTGCAATTGGTATGGGGCTGGCAACATCGGTAAATCGTTTAAAGGAGAGCAAGGCCATTAGCAAGATAATTATTCTCCTGACCGATGGAGTTAACAATGCGGGCTTCATTGAACCGCAAACCGCAGCCGACCTCGCGGTGGAGTTCGACATCAAAACCTACACCATCGGACTTGGAACAAACGGCAACGCCCTATCCCCTGTCGCCTATAACGCAGACGGTTCTTATCGGTATGGTTTGCGGCAGGTCGAAATAGATGAAAAATTGCTGAAGGATATCGCCAAATCTACCGGCGGCCAGTATTTCAGGGCAACGAACAACACTAAATTAGAAGAGATTTATGATGAAATAAACAAACTTGAAAAAACAGAGGTAGAAGAATTCAAATACTACAAATACGACGAAAAATTTCGCCCATGGGTACTTTTGGCAGGTGCCTTATTAGTTTTGGAATGGCTACTTCGCAATACAATTTTTAGAAGCTTTATATGATTCAATTAGACGAGAAAATATATTTCTACTACTTGGCCGTTATCCCGGTATTGGTCGTGATATTCGTGTTATTGCAATTATGGAAGAACCGTACCCAGAGAAAATTTGCCAGCGGAAACCTATTCAGAAGACTTACTCCCGATCGATCAAGTTTTAAAAGCACCTTAAAATTGCTATTCTTCCTTTTCGGATTGGCTTTTTTGATCGTAGCATTGGTCAATCCAAAAATGGGTACCAAACTAGAAACGGTAAAAAGAGAAGGCGTGGACATTGTTTTTGCCCTTGATGTTTCGAAAAGTATGTTGGCCGAAGATATCGCTCCCAATCGTTTAGAGAAAGCCAAGCGTATCATCTCAGAAATCATAAGTGAATTGGCCAGTGATCGTGTAGGTATCATTGCCTATGCCGGGCAAGCGTATCCGCAATTGCCGATTACCACAGATTACGGTGCGGCCAAAATGTTCCTGCAGGGAATGAACACCGATATGCTTACCTCTCAAGGAACGGCCATAAATGAGGCCATTGAATTGGCGACCACCTATTATGATGATGAAGAACAAACCAATCGGGTGCTGTTCGTGATATCGGATGGGGAAGACCATTCAGAAGGCACTACGATAGACGCAGTGGAACAAGCAACGGAAGAGGGCATAAAAACATATACCATAGGTGTAGGGAATACAAAAGGTGCGCCCATTCCGCTGAAACGCAACGGAATTGTTGAAAGCCTGAAAAAAGATTCCCAAGGCGAAGTGGTCATTACAAAGCTCAATGAAGAGGTCCTTGTTGAGATTGCAGAAGAAGGAGAAGGGGAATACATCAATGGCGCCAATACCGAAGAAGCCGTGGAATATATTAAAGAGCAATTGTCACAATTGGATAGAAAAGAATTTGAAGCAAAGCAAATCGCCGACTTTAAAGACCAGTTTCAATGGTTTTTGGGAGCGGGTCTTTTATTTTTATTTTTAGATATATTTCTGTTGGATAGAAAGACCAAATGGTTGCGAAAATTGAACTTATTTAACGAAAAATCCATCGAGTAATATGAAAAATATCATCTATATCATTTTCTTGTTGGGATGCATTGCCAGCGCACAGGAAGACGAAGCCAAGGCCGAAAAAAAGGCATTGAGCGAATCAAGAAATCTCACTTGGGAAGGCAATCAAAATTTAAATACCAACAAATTCGTTGAGGCTGAAATAGATTATCGCAGGGCTATTTCCAAAAGTGATAAAAATGCCGCCGCTCCTTACAACTTGGGTAACGCATACTATAACAATGCCACTTACGGCGAGGCTTTCGGGCGGTATAAGGAGGCCGGTCAGGCAGCAACTACAAAGGCAGACAAACACATGGCTTTCCATAATATGGGCAATGTATTTATGAAGCGTAAAGAATATCAAAAGGCTGTAGAGGCCTATAAGAATGCGTTAAGAAATAACCCTACAGACGAGGAGACACGTTACAATTTAGCCCTCGCCAAAGAGATGTTGAAAAAAGACCAGCAAAATCAGGATCAAAACAAAGACGATAAGAACGAAGATAAAAAGGATAAAAAAGACGACCAGAAAGAAGGCGATAACGAAGACGAAAATAAAGACAAAAAGGATAAAGGCGA
This sequence comes from uncultured Flavobacteriaceae bacterium, assembly GCA_938017825.1. Lineage (GTDB taxonomy): Bacteria > Bacteroidota > Bacteroidia > Flavobacteriales > Flavobacteriaceae > Pelagihabitans. The sequence goes on along the minus strand of CALIJE010000035.1, from coordinate 35,422 downwards.
CCAAGGAGATAAAGAAGAGGAAAACAAGGAAGGTGATGGTGAGAAAAAACAAGAACAAAAGAAAAGTCCTGAACAAGGGGATAAAGAAAAAAAACAACAGCCCCGCCCCAATCAATTAAGCAAACAGCAGATTCAAAACCTGTTGGATGCCATGCAGCAAGAAGAGAAAAAAGTACAACAAAAAATCGACGCTAGAAAAGTAAAAGGCGTTAAGGTGAAAAACGAGAAAGACTGGTAAACCCCATGCTACTTAAGAAATACATCTGTTTGTTTCCATTATTTTTGCTCGCTTTTATACTGCGAGCCCAGGATAATAATGAAGGAGTTACATTTGAGATGCGCTTAAGCAAAGCTAAGTTAGGCCTAAATGAGCGCCTCAGGGTAGACTTTAAAATGAACAAGGACGGGGACAAATTCACGCCTCCAAATTTTGAGGGTTTCAAGGTAATTATGGGTCCTTCACAATCAATTAGTTCTTCTTGGGTGAATGGAGTAAGAAGTTATAATAAAACCTATTCCTATACCGTCGCACCACTTAATAAAGGGACATTTACCATAGGTCAATCTTCAATCGAGATTTCTGGCAAGATATACAAGACGTCGCCAAAAAAAGTGCAGGTAACCGAAGCTGTTGATCGTCCTAACGGCCAATTGACTGTTGATGATATTGCTGACGAACATCTACATTTAGTAGCGGAAGTCTCCAAATCGAACCCTTATGTAAACGAAGCGATAAGTGTAGTGTACAAACTATATGTCAGCAATGAAATCAGTGCGTCTAGCGATAGGACTATTGACATTCCAAAGTATGAAAACTTTTGGAGCCAAGACATCACCAGGAATAACGAACCTGTAAAGAATGATACCTACAAGGGCAAACCATATCGTTCCAAAGTTTTTAAACGAATGGTCCTATACCCACAAAAATCAGGGAAACTAGAAATTGAACCTTTTACCATAGAAATGCGCGTAGACGTCCCAACAAGTAGGCGCGATTTTTTCGGAAGACCAGTTTATGCCAAGACAGCAAAAGTTGTTTCGGCTGGGAGGCGCACAATCAATGTAAAGGCGCTACCGGAAGAAGGAAAACCTATCGATTTTACAGGAGCGGTAGGAGATTTTGAATTTGAGGTCAATACAAGTAAAACAAGCCTTAAGGCATCAGAATCCCTGCAGGCCACAGTAGCGGTAAGTGGCAAGGGAAATCTTAAGTTATTTCAACTACCAGAGCCAAGTTTGCCCAGTGCCCTAGAGGTTTACGATCCCGAATTTAAAGAGGAAGTGCGTACAACATTATCAGGGTCTCAAGGAAAGGTTAGCAATAGCTATACCATTGTGCCTGCATTTAGGGGCAAGTATCCGATACCTCCTATTTCGTTCAGCTATTTTAATCCAAAGACCGAAAAATACCATACTATCAATTCCGAAGAGCTGGTTGTTAACGTAACTTCAGGACCCGCGAACAATGGCTCGACCTCGGCCGGGGGGGCAATCAGCAAACAAACAGTAACGGCAACCGGGGATCAATTCGGGTTCATAAAGCTAGAACCCAACCTTAGGGCCATTGGCACGAGCTACTTTTTCAATACCAGAGGTTTTTACCTTTGGTGGCTACTGCCATTACTACTCATACCAATCGCCATATTGACGCGCAAAAAGAGAGATGCAATGGCAAATGATGTAAGCGGCAATAGAATTAGAAAAGCCGATCGCCTTGCGCGCAAATATCTTTCCAAGGCCAAAAAGACCTTAGGTGAAAAAAATGGCTTTTATATTGCTCTGGAAAAGGCTTTGCACAACTATCTTAAAGCAAAACTTAAAATTGAAACCTCTGAATTTAGCAAGGATAAGATTGCATTGCTATTGGTGGAAAGAAAGGTGGATGAAAAAACTAAAGAGGGCTTCATTGGTTTGTTGAAGAATTGTGAAATGGCCCGTTATAGTCCATTCTCCAAGGTTCAAATGCAGCAAGATTATGATCTGGCAAGTGAGGTAATTTCAACCATAGACAAACAGTTATAAAACATCAAGTGAAACGATTAGTTATTTTATCGCTCTTTCTTATGGCCTATTCCTCTATGGCCCAAAGTGCAACTTTGTTCTCTAAAGCGAATGATGCCTATAACGCCGGTGAATATTCCAAGTCAATCGAAAATTACGAGAAAATTCTTGACAACGGGCAACATTCGGCCGAGCTCTATTACAACCTCGGTAACGCACATTACAAACTGAATCAAATCGCACCAAGTATTTACTATTATGAAAAAGCGCTTTTGCTGAAACCCAATGATCCGGATATCAAAACAAACCTTGCTTATGCCAATAATATGACCCTTGATGCTATAGATACGATGCCTGAAGTAGGGCTTTCCAAATTTTATAATAGCATAGTGCGTTGGCTATCATTTGATCAATGGGCGATTATCGCCGTAATATTTATGATTTCGTTCGTGCTCCTTTATATTGCCTTTTACTTTTTTAACTTCTCTACTCGAAAGCGAATTGCCTTTATTCTTAGTTTGTTTTGTGTATTGGTTTCTATATTGGCCGCAGCCTTGGCCTATGCCAATTATAATGATTTTCATGCTGATCAACCTGCCATCGTTTTTGAGAGTGAAATTGCCGTAAGACCAGAACCCAATGAAAGAGGACAGGCAGTTTTTACACTTCATGAAGGCACAAAAGTTCAAGTGCTCGAGGCACTAAACGGATACCAAAAAATTCAAATTGCCGATGGTAAAACTGGATGGTTGCCAAAAGAGAGCATAAAATTGTTGAAGGTTTTTTAAAATTTCTTTAACAAACTTTTTCACAGTTTGCACTTATATTTGCCATTCGAAAATTTTGATAGGTGAAGTCAATATCCTTTTTATTTCTCTCTTTTCTATTGGTGAGCGCCATTTTGGCTCCATCGTTGCTTACCCTTTTTGATATCGATAACAAAACCGAATTAGTTATGGATTTTAATGAGGATGAAAATAAAAAAGAAGGGAAAAAAGAAAAAAAAGAGAAGGAGTTCATTCCATCTTTTTCACTTGATGGCCTATCTGATTTGAATGACGATTTTTCTAAGTTTTCTTCATACTACCTTGAAGTCAATTATTCTTTTTCTACCACAATAGTATCACCTCCGCCCGAACAGCTAGGTTAATTATTCTCACTTTTTTTAATGATTAACTAACTGGCTAGGCGCATTCGTCCTGGCCAAAAAAACTATATATATGTTTAAGTATTTAAAGAGCGACTTGCCCGCAAGTATCGTTGTATTTTTTGTTGCATTGCCCTTATGTTTGGGGATTGCGTTGGCCAGTGGAGCACCCTTGTTCTCGGGTTTAATCGCCGGAATCGTAGGCGGAATCGTTGTAGGGTCATTAAGTGGTTCTCAAATTGGAGTTAGTGGCCCAGCTGCAGGTTTGGCAGCCATAGTTCTAACTGCAATCACCGCTTTAGGAGGCTGGGAAAACTTTCTTGTTGCTGTGGTTCTAGGAGGTGTAATTCAAATTCTCTTTGGCGTGCTGCGCTTAGGAATCATCGGTTACTATTTTCCTTCATCAGTAATAAAGGGAATGCTAACCGGAATTGGAATTATCATTATTTTAAAGCAAATACCATACTTCTTCGGAATCGATAAGAATCCTGAAGGAGATTTTGCCTTTCTCCAAATCGATGGTGAAAACACCTTTACCGAATTGTTGAAAACCCTCAATGCCCTTATCAGTGGAAACTTTGACAAAGGGGCAACAATTATTGCTATTGTCGCAATCTCAATTCTTATTTTATGGAGCAACGTATTGAGTAAGAAAGGTAAGTTCTTTCAGCTTGTGCAGGGACCATTGGTGGCCGTTGTTGCAGGGATACTATATTACCTTTTCACTCAAGACTCAAATTTAGGATTAAGCCCTGAACGCTTGGTTTCCGTACCGGTGCCTGAGAGCTTTTCCGATATAAAAGCGCAATTCGCCTTCCCTAATTTTGACGTTATTACAAGAGTGGACGTCTTGATCACTGCCTTTACAATTGCTTTGGTTGCCTCATTGGAAACCCTATTATGTGTTGAAGCAACAGATAAATTAGATCCACAAAAAAGAGTTACACCAACCAATAGGGAATTACTGGCTCAAGGAGCTGGAAATGTTGTATCGGGACTTGTAGGAGGTCTTCCGATAACCCAAGTTATTGTGAGAAGTTCGGCCAACATTCAATCTGGCGGGCGAACCAAATCGAGTGCAATTATTCATGGTTTCTTCCTGTTGATATCAGTATTCACTATTCCCCACATACTCAATTATATTCCCTTATCGGTTCTAGCGGCGGTACTTTTTATCGTTGGATATAAGCTTGCAAAACCAAAGCTCTTTAGCAAAATGTACAACATGGGATGGAAACAATTCATTCCATTCGTAGTAACGGTCTTAGGGATTGTTTTTATCGACCTTCTTTGGGGGATCGGCCTAGGATTGGCAGTTGGTATTGTAGTCATCCTAATTAAGAGCTATCAAAATTCACATTTTCTTCACATCGAAGACAAAAGCAATGGCAAACATAAAATCAAAATGACCCTTGCAGAGGAAGTCACCTTTTTTAATAAGGGTGCTATTTTGAAAGAACTTGATAGCCTCCCACGAGAAACTTATCTAGAGCTTGATGTTAGAAAAACCAGATATCTAGATAATGATATTATCGAAATTCTTGACGATTTCGCTTTTAAAGCCAAAGAAAGAAATATTGACATCAAGCTCATTTCTGAACGTGGTATAGTCGAAAATCCCTCAAGCTTTATAGAATTCTTCCAACTTAGACCAAAATCAGCATAAAAAATATATCCTATGAAAAATTACAAAATAGCAGTACTAGTAGATTTCAGTATACATGATGACGTAACCATCAAAAATTCGGTGGGTTTGGCAAAAATGATTCAAGGAGATGTTTCCATTTTCGGGGTTAAGAAGCCCTTGGAGTTGGTAAATAAGGAAAATCAGTTATCAGCGATTCGAACCCTTAATCAAAATTACAACAGTACCCACAAAACGATGAAGCAATTGGCGAAATCCTTATCATTTGAACATGGTGTAGCCATTGATTATTCGTTTGCAATTGGAAATGTAAAAAATGAAATCCGTAAATTTTTTAAGGAACAAAAGCCAGACATCATTGTTCTAGGGCGAAAAAAATCATCGCGTCTCAAATTTTTTGGAGATGGCATAATAAAGTTCGTTTTAGATATTTTTGAAGGTGTTGTGATGATTGCGAGCAATCAGAACATATTGGACCCAAATAAGGAAATTTCATTAGGTTTATTAAATGAAACAATCCCTTCGTCCGAAATTAAATTTGCAGAAAACATTTTGGCCAAGGTAAAGAAGCCGTTAAAATCGTTTAATATCCTTAAAAAGGAAGACATTGCCCAGACTAATGCTACTCCTTCAAGAGAAGAATTGGTCGAATATACATTCGAGCATAATGATAATGCGATAAGTAATTTGTCGAACTATCTTCAAAAAAATAAAATTGATATGCTTTATGTGGATAGAAAAAAAGGAAAAAAGAATGACAAAATAACAAATGTCAAAAAAGTTATAGATAAATTAGATGTCACACTTTTAATGACCTCTAAGTAAGTTTCATAATAACAGTTAAAAACAAAAAATAATGAAAGCACATACAAAAGAAACACAGGCAGCAATTAGTCCCGATAGCGCAATTGCCCTGTTAAAAGAGGGCAATAGCAGATTCGTTGCTAAAAATATGGCGACACGCGATCTTTTAGATCAGGTGGCAGATACCTCATCTGGTCAATATCCTTTTGCAACCGTATTAAGTTGCATTGATTCACGCGTTTCGGCAGAATTGATTTTTGATCAAGGTGTAGGCGATATTTTTAGTGCCCGGGTAGCTGGTAATATTGTTAATGAAGATTTACTTGGAAGTATCGAATTTGCATGTAAGCTAGCAGGCACCAAGGTTTTGGTTGTTTTAGGCCACACCGCCTGCGGTGCAGTAAAAGGAGCTTGTGACGATGCTAAGTTGGGTAATTTGTCAATTCTTCTAGATAAAATCAAGCCTGCTGTTAATGCGGTTACAGAGCCCGCAGATGCCAGCCGAAGAAATTCGCAGAACATTGATTTTGTGAACAATGTTGCGGTTAAAAACGTGCATATGACTATTGAAAACACCAGAAATATGAGCCCTGTTCTTAAGGAAATGGAAGACAATGGCGAAATCAAAATCGTTGGTGCTATGTATGACATCAAAGACGGTAGTGTTCGCTTCTTGTAAGAAAATATCAAAACGTTAAAGGAAAGCCAATGTAATATCATTGGCTTTTTTATTTGCAGAAATATGTTATCTTTTCTAGCTTTAATCAACTGAACCTATAGTTTTATGAAAAATTTATTCTCGAATATTAAGGGAGACGCTTTCGGTGGAATCACTGCTGGTATTGTCGCGCTCCCATTGGCACTTGCCTTTGGTGTAAGTTCAGGCTTAGGGCCTAGTGCAGGACTATATGGTGCAATATTTATCAGTTTTTTTGCGGCACTTTTAGGAGGTACAAACACTCAAATTTCTGGCCCAACAGCTCCTATGACCGCGGTAAGTATGGTCATTATTGCCGGAATTATTGCTGCTAATGATGGCGATGTTACCAAGGCATTACCGGCTATTTTAACCGTGTTCTTACTGGCAGGATTAATGCAAATTGGGCTTGGAGCCATAGGACTTGGAAAATATATTCGGTACATCCCTTATCCTGTAGTTTCGGGTTTTATGACTGCGATCGGTGTGATTATATTGGTCACACAAATACTTCCTACATTAGGGTATTACCCAAAAGAGGATGCCGAATATGTTGAACGATTTAAACCGCAAGCCGAGGAAGTAATCCTAGAAAATATCTTAAAAGAAGAGGCCGCAGAAGACATTTTGGTCTTGGAAGATTTTAAAGAAACCATTAGTCGGGCTGAAAAGATTACACAAGCCGATATTTTAAAAGAATCGCAAACCTTAGCTGCAAAAAATGCCTCAGGGGTATTAGGTGCGATAAAAGTGTTACCGAGAGCATTGCAAAATATTAATTGGCTAGAAGTTATTTTGGCCTTGTGCACGATTTTTATAATCTACGGCTTTAAACGAATTACTACAAAAGTTCCAAGTACGCTAGTGGCGTTGGTTGTAATGTCGGCTGTCGCCATGATTGCGAAATTAGATTATAGGCCAATTCCTGAAATACCTGAAGGCTTACCAATACCAAATTTGGAGATCATTACCGAATTCAAACTAAGCACCATTACGCCTTATATTTTTACCGCGTTGGCACTTTCACTCTTAGGAGCAATTGATTCTTTGTTAACAAGTATTGTTGCCGATAATATGACAAAAACCAAGCACAAGCCAAATAAGGAATTAATTGGGCAAGGTATCGGAAACAGTATAGCGGCAGTTTTTGGTGGAATTCCTGGTGCAGGGGCAACCATTCGAACAGTTGTAAATATAAATTCCGGTGGTAAAACAAGATTGTCTGGTATGATTGCCGGATTGTTACTGTTCAGCATTCTTATGATTCCTGGCCTACCAAATTTGGCGTCCCAAATACCTGCTGCAGTATTAGCTGGGATTTTGATAACTGTTGGTATAGGAGTAATGGATTATAAAGGGCTCAGGGCTATACCGGCCATGCCAAAAGACATTAAGCTCGGACCAATAAAACTGAGCTCGGAAGTGATGATTATGCTGGTAGTTCTGATTTTATCATCAGTCTGGGATTTGGTTTTTGCCGTTGGAATTGGTCTTGTAATTGCTTCCTTGATGTTCATGAAAAAAATTGGGGATTTGACCGCCGAACGATCCGATGTGAAGTCCTTGAAAGAGCAAGCTTGGGCAGACGAAAGCAACTTCCCGGTAAACCTAAAGGAAGAAGTTTTTGTAAAGCATATTAAAGGGCCTCTTTTCTTTGGTTCAACCAGCGACTTTCAAGCCTTGGCACAACAGATACCAGATACCGCTTCAACAGTGGTAATGCGATTAGACCGTATGCAATATATGGATCAATCTGGCCTATATGCCATGGAAGACATGCTCCAAGATTTACAAAAAAACGACGTTCAAGTACTCTATGTTGGTCTGCTTAAACAGCCTAGGTACATGATGGAACGTATTGATATCATACCCGACTTCATACCCGAAGAACATATATTCGACAATTTTGACGATTGTATGACTTGGGTACGAGAGAACGTAAAGGATGTGGTCTAAACCTGCCTTGTATACTAATGATTTAGAACGCATATGTAATGTATGCGTTTTTTATTTTCACCCAGTCACTTAATCCCATAAAAGTTATACATTTGCTGACCTGAAAGGATCAAGATGATCGATAAAATCAAAGGCCACATAACAGAAGTTGAAAATTTTAAGGCAGACAGCAAAGAAGCCGTCGAGGCTTTCCGTATCAAATATTTGGGGAAAAAAGGCTTGCTGAATGAATTTTTTGCTGCTTTTAAAGAAGTGCCGAACGATCAGAAGAAAGAATTCGGACAGACAATCAATACCTTAAAACAAGCTGCCACCAAGAAAGTAAACAGTCTAAAAGAGAGCCTTGAAAATAAAACCGTGGAAACGGGAATATATGGTGATCTTACCCGACCTGGAGAACCTATTGCGCTTGGGGCAAGGCACCCTATTTCAATTGTAAAAAATCAAATTATAGATATTTTTTCAAGGATAGGCTTCAACGTTTCGGAAGGTCCTGAAATCGAGGATGATTGGCACAACTTTACGGCCTTGAACTTGCCAGAATACCATCCGGCAAGAGACATGCAAGATACTTTTTTCATACAGACCGACCCCGATATCCTGCTGCGCACCCATACCTCTTCGGTGCAGGTACGATACATGGAAAACAACAAACCGCCGATTCGAACTATTTCCCCAGGTAGGGTATATCGAAACGAAGCAATTTCCGCACGGTCTCATTGTTTCTTTCATCAAGTTGAGGGCTTATATATTGATACTGATGTTTCGTTTGCAGATCTAAAGCAAACGCTTCAATTCTTTACTACAGAACTATTTGGGAAATCAAAGATACGATTGAGACCGTCTTACTTCCCATTTACCGAACCCAGTGCAGAGGTAGATGTATATTGGGGCCTTGAAACCGAAACCGACTACCGCATGACAAAGGGAACCGGGTGGCTAGAGATTATGGGCTGCGGTATGGTAGACCCCAACGTATTGGACAATTGTGGTATCGACTCAAAAGAATACTCAGGATTCGCATTTGGTATGGGAATTGACCGAATTGCATTGCTCTTACATCAAATCTCGGATATACGTTTGTTAAGTGAAAACGATGTGCGCTTCTTAGAGCAATTCAAAAGTGCTTTATAGTTCTATTCGTGAAAAAAGACATAGAAATACCTATTGCCAAAGATGTGTATGTGGCCATAATTCATGAATGGAACGAGGAGTTTCTTTCCAAGGATTGGAATGCCTATATCATTAATAACCGTACTTCGAATATTGAAATGGTACTTGTGGTCACCAAGGGTTTTGACGGGGATCGCAAAACTTCTACCATGCGTCACGGTATTGGGGTGGTTGCAGGAAAATCGTTTGAAAAAATAGAACCTTTACAAGAGGAAGTACTCGCACTGAACAACGAGTTCTTCGTGACCTACTACGCCGACAATAAACTTTATGAAAAGCGATTCCTTGTTGTAAAGAACAGCGTTTCAGAAAGTACCTTGCAGCAAATTCCCATTATTGAAAAAGAAGGGGTCTTGGCCAAATAGTTACCGTAATGAAAATCCTTTGGCAGCCCACCAGGGATGCATTTCTATAATCAATCTACCAGACTTGACCATGGGATCGGCATTTGCAAGACTATCCGCCATTTCAAGGGTGGGCGTATTATAGATGGTTATTCCTTTAATATTGCCATCGTCACCGAATGGTCCTGAAATATCTGCATAGCCCATGTCGTACATCTTTCCCAAATGGGCCATATGCAAAACCTGCAGGCTATCAGCTACGGCCTGGTCTTGCGAACGATCTGGCCCTTCTTTCAAAAAGGCTATAAAATATTGTTGCATTAGCACGGTATCTTTCGTTTTTTCATCTACATAATCAAAGATTTCGTACCCTTGGTCCACCAACTCCTTTTTAAGGGTACTTTTTGCTTTTTCCTTTTTTTCAAAGACAAATAAATTTTCCTCTTTCGTGCTTTCCTTACAAGATATTATGGCAAACACAAGGGCAATAATCAAAACTACTCTCATTTTTTCCAATTTTTATATGGGTTCTTACTCAGTTGGGAATTGTAGTATTTCACTTCTCCAGTGACTTCTCGGCCTAACCAATCGGGTTTTATGAAGGTCTCTTCCTCAGATTTAAGTTCAACCTCGGCAATTACAAGTCCCTTATTCAAACCAAGAAATTCATCAATCTCAAAAATATGATTTCCAAAGGGGGCTTCGTAACGTATTTTTTCAACAATCCCCTCTTCACATAAATTCAATAAGTCCTTGGCGTCGCTTAAGGCAATGACTTCTTCCCACTCATATCGGGTAGTTCCCGAGTCATTTGATTTTCCTTTAATGGTCAAGTATCCCCTATCGCCCTTTATTCGCACGCGAACCGTGCGCTCAGGAACACTATTGAGAAATCCTTGAACAATTCGCTGCTTCGAAGATGTATCTGATTTAAACGCATCGGAATGCACTAAATACTTCCGTTCAATTTCAACCATACTTCCTTTTGATCTAAGATAAGCCTTAAATTCGTTTATGCCCAACGAATTCCCATTGCGAAAAATCATACATGTTGACATGGATGCCTTCTATGCCTCAGTAGAGCAATTGGATAATCCAGAATTAAGAGGCAAGCCCATAGCTGTTGGTGGTAATTCGCAAAGAGGTGTCGTTTCGGCAGCGAGCTATGAAGCACGAAAATTTGGCGTAAGAAGTGCTATGAGCAGTGTAATTGCCAAACGCAATTGTGCTGCGCTTATTTTCGTTAAACCGCGTTACGATCGCTACAGTGAAATATCGAAAAGTATTCGCCAAATATTCTATGATTACACGGATCTCGTAGAACCGCTCTCTCTAGACGAGGCATATCTTGATGTGACTACGAACAAAAAGGGAAATCCTTCCGCGACCTTGATCGCTCAAGAAATTCGTCAACGTATCTTCCAAGAGCTACAGCTTACGGCATCTGCAGGCATAAGCATAAATAAGTTCATAGCTAAGGTCGCTAGCGATTATAACAAACCAAATGGTCAAAAAACGGTCAACCCTGAGGAGGTAATCTCTTTTTTGGAAGAGCTTGATATTCGAAAATTTTATGGTGTTGGAAAAGTTACCGCAGAAAAAATGTACAAATTGGGCATATTTACGGGAAAAGACCTAAAGGCCAAATCGTTCGAATTCCTTGAAGAAAAATTTGGAAAAAGCGGTGGTTATTATTTCAATGTTGTTCGGGGTATTCATCATAGCGAAGTAAAACCACATCGCATTCCGAAATCATTGGGGGCGGAACGTACCTTTAGTGAAAACTTAAGCAGCGAGGTTTTTATGCTCGAACGTTTAGAACATATCGCCACAGAAATCGAACGGCGTTTAAAAAAGTCTGGAATTGCCGGTAAGACCATCACCTTAAAAATAAAATACAGTGATTTTACCCTGCAGACCCGAAGCAAGACCTTACCTTATTTTGTTGCTGAAAAAGAATTGATTCTAGAAACGGCAAAAGAGTTGTTATACCAGGAAAAAATGGAGAATTCAGTGCGGCTTTTGGGAATTTCACTTGCCAATTTGAACACTGAAAAAGAAAAACCGGCCAAAAAAGAAGAGCATGTTTCAGTACAGCTGAAATTCGATTTTTAATTAAAAAAGCCCAACGGATATAACCATCCATTGAGCTTATCTACCAACCAGTAAACCGTTAATTTACAATTAGTGTATTATCCGTAGAAGTTGGGTTCATTGGACAAAAATAAACATACGTTCCCTTTTCCAATTTGGTCGGTTTGGAAGTTTGTTTTTTTCCAGTCTTTACAACCTCGGTGACATATGCCGTTTGAATATGATTTTCTGGTTTAGATATATCTTGGCCTTGTTTCACCAGCACAAAACCTACTTCATGACCCACCGCATTATTTGAAATTTCAAAAACGTAGGTGCCCTCGGAAACGGTAATCTGTTTCTGGGTGAATTCCCCTGTTGTTTGTTCCAATGAGATGATTCTTGTAATGTCCTTGGACATTTTATCTTTCTTCATCATATTGTCCTGGGCATTGGCAGAAAACAGTGTTCCAACCGCTAATACAAATACTGTGATTACTTTTTTCATGATATTATGTTTAAAGTTTATATAAAATTGTGATTATACCGTTGTAGCCTCCAATGGTCTTGCTTCTGGAAAATCAATTGGAACCTGTGTGGTCTTGTGTAAATAGTTCGATATAGTTTTATCTCCGACCAACACAATGGTGTCTACAAGGTTTTCCCTTGTCCAGCCAGCATTCAAGAAATTGTCTATCACAGCTACATCGGTAGCACCTCTGTTTTCTGTAATATTTTTGGCTAATTGGGCCAAGGCATTCAATTTTGGGTCGAAAGATGCGGTTCCGGCCCGTAGTTCTAAGATTTCGGCATCGTTGAAGCCGTTCATCTTTCCTATCGCAGTATGGGCTGATAAACAATAGGTGCAATTGTTCACCTCGCTTACCGCCAAATTTACTACCTCTTTCTGTTTGGCGTTTAATGAAGTTTTGGCATTGCTTAGGGCCAAATAGTTCGTTAAGGCATTATCCGAGTGGGCATAGGTTGCGTAAAGGTTGGGCACAAAGCCCAAGGCACTTTCAAGATTGTCGAAAATAGCCTGATTGTTTTCTGTTACTTCTGATCTTTTTGGAACATTAAATGTGCTCATCTTTTTTGTTTTTTTATTGTTAAACGATTTGTCTGCTACTGTTTTTTCAATAGCCTTTCTTAATTTGATATATAGGGTTTTTCGGCATCACAGTAGAAATCGTGGTGATGCTTTTCTTCACAATGCGTTTTAGAATCCAACGCTTTAATGGTCGCACTTTTAGCACGCCCGAAAATCTCAATGAGATTAAAAATTGATTTTTGAGTTTTTTTCATCTTACGTTACTTTTAATTACATGGCAAAGATGCAATGCAATGCACGTAAGATGTTAGGAACAATTACCCGAAGACTTGTACAGCTTTCCCTTTAGGCGTGTATTCTGTTCGAATCACGAAACCCTGTAGGTGAGCAATTGGTCATTTTCTTGAAGAATCTGCTAAAATGAGATGGGTCGTTAAATCCAAGTTCGTATGCGATCTCCTGGTTTTGCATATCAGTAAAACGAAGCAATCTTCTTGCTTCCAAGGCAATTCGTTCTTGAATAAGTTGCTGTGGGGATTTTTGATTGTACATGCCAAACAGGTTGGACAGGGTTTTTGGGGATTTAAAAAGCAATTCGGCGTAATCGCTTACCTTGCGTTTGGTCTTATAGTGCTCATCTACCAAAACGTTGAATTTTCTAATTACATCTATTTGATCATTATCTAATTTTTTTACGATCAATTGGGTTTTAGCCAAGCGGGTTGCGATAATAATCAGACGTTTTAACAACATTTGAAGCATGTCGCCTTGAATTTTATCCGGGGTTCTAAACTCATCGACAAAAATGTTATATAAGGAATCGAACTTGAGTTCCTGCTCTTTGGGAATAGTAATAATCGGTAGGTCTTGAGTCCCAAAAAACAGAATGCCGTTACAGCTAACCTCATGGTCATGATCGGAAATACAATAGAATTCTCTGTTGAATGTAAATGCCGTAAGCGGTGGTTCCGACTCCTTAAAGGCAACATGCTGCAAATACGTAAGCGTCACCATTTGATTAGGCTTTAGTGAAACCTCTAAATCATCGATCATAAATCGAGCTACGCTCTTATTCCTATTCCAGAGTATTTTTATGGTGCGATCTACTATGGTAAAATTGTTCCAATCGGTCGCAAGGTCTTCCGAAAGACCTAGAATTGATTTTGAACTAGAGCTATAATATTCGTATTTCATTGTATGGGACATTGCGCTTTACTTCTTCTTTGTCTTATTTTTTTGTTCAGACTTACGAGTATCAAATCATTTAATTACAGTTAATGATCAAACAAAAGAGTTAATCACTCCTAATATTTTCTGGGCTTTTTAAATTTTCTGTATTATTGGGACTAAATCCGGCTAAAACGTTAGATATATTCTTATGAACGAACTTGTACATTTTGATAAGGCTGCAGAAGAATTTTATAGTGCTCATCAGATAAAAGGCCTGCCGCTAACTTCGTGGGATCTATATTCAGAATATTTTGGAAGAATATTAAAATCTTCGCAAGATGCTGCCATACTAGACAAAATAGCTGCTGACCATCGATGGGTTACCCCGTTGACATTTGAGCAAGAGCTATTTCAAAAAGGACATGTAGTGGTCGTTACCGATGCTAGTTTAAAGATTGTTCATGCTACCAAGAATATGGTAGAAATGAACGGATATAATCCTGAAGAGGTACTGGGTAAAACTCCTAAAATGTTTCAAGGAAAAGAAACCTCTGCCGAGACTAGGCAGTACATTTCTGATGCCGTAAAGGATAAAAAACCTTTTGAAGCCATTGTCTTAAACTACCGAAAAGATGGCAGCCCTTATAAATGTTGGATCAAGGCACAACCTATTTTCAATAATCAAAAAAAAGTAGTGCACTTTATAGCCTATGAAAAAGAAGTAGCTTAAGTGTTTGTATGCTGCAAGTAAAAAGCCTCGATTATTTTGAATCGAGGCTTTTTTATGATCAAAATTCCATTAAAAATTACACGTTTCAATTTCTGTTACCCTTAGGGTGTTTACCATTCCTTTTGCCTTAATGGGCATAGCGGCAAGGCTAATGAGCATATCGCCTACTTCTAAAAATCCTTTTTGGCAGGCAATCTTGTTTACATCATCTATAGTTTCGTCAGTAGATACGAACTTATCATAAAAAAACGCATTAACCCCCCATAGTAAACTCAATTGTGTTAGTATTCTCCGGTTCGAAGTAAACACCAATATATGGGCGTCTGGTCTCCAGGCCGAAATCTGAAAGGCAGTATAACCACTATTAGTGAGTGTGGAAATTGCTTTTGCTTTTATTTCATTTGCCATAATCGCCGCATGATAGCATACCGACTTGGTGATATATCTATTCGTTCTAATATGGGGTGGGTCATGAGGCACATGAATGAGGTCAGAACCTTCTACACTATGTAAAATGCTAGACATCTTTTCGATGACCTGAACAGGGTAATTGCCCACAGAGGTCTCGCCCGATAGCATCACCGCATCTGCACCATCCATTACTGAATTCGCTACATCGTTTACCTCCGCTCTTGTTGGGGTAAGACTAGTAATCATGGTCTCCATCATTTGAGTGGCAATGATTACTGGGATTCGGGCACGTTTGGCACGCAGCACTAACTGCTTCTGTATTAAGGGTACTTCGTGAGCGGGGACCTCAACACCTAAATCACCACGCGCAACCATGAGTCCGTCGCAATACGAAACTATCTTATCGATATTTTCAACGGCTTCAGGTTTTTCGATTTTGGCAATTATGGGAATCTTATGTTCTGAATGCTCTTTGATTAAATCTTGAAGGTCAATTAAATCTTGGCTAAATCGGACAAATGACAGCGCAATCCAATCTACCTTTTTGGAAATCGCATAAATCGCATCTTTAACATCTTTTTCGGTGAGCGCAGGGAGCGAAATATTCGTATTGGGCAGGTTCACCCCTTTTTTAGATTTTAGAGGACCCCCTTGAATGACTTTGGCCCTAACCTGATCTTTCCCGTTCGTTGAAACCACTTGGAACATAAGTTTACCATCGTCTAATAATATAAGTTCCCCTGGCTTCACATCTTGAGGAAACGAATCATAGTTCATATATACGCGCTCCGAAGTTCCTTCAAAAGGTTCTCCTGTTACAAAATCGATTTCATCATCAGGAGAAACAACAATCTCCCCAGCCATGACACCAACTCTTAGCTTAGGCCCCTGTAAGTCAGCAAGAATGGCGACATTGGTGTTCATTTCATCATTCAGCTCGCGAATCATCTGTATACGCTCATCAACATCATCGTAATTGGCATGGGAAAAATTGATTCTAAAGACATTCACCCCTGCTTCGATCATGCTCTTGAGCACTTCCTTGTTGCTTGTTGCAGGGCCAAGGGTTGCTACTATCTTTGTCTTTTTGCGGTTTGGCATTATAAAAATATTAGGTTGTTTTTTGACTTTAGACTGTCTACATCAATTTTGTAGGCAGTTACTATTTTAGGAATAGACAGCAAGGGTTTTACGACATCGGCCTCAACATTTCCGTGCATTTGTTCCACTTTCAAGAAGTAATCTACTTCTTTTCGTTCAGGTACCAAGCGATGCGCTGTATATGCTTTTTCTTCTTTAAAAAGATCGGTCCTCGGAGCGTTGTTTTCGCTTAAACTACTATTGGTCACCAACGTCCAATGCATCTCATTTGGTTCGTCTCGCCATTCGAAAATTGGGAAGGATACTTGAGGTGATAACTCAAAATCGTTTTCGGTTCTTCGAAACTTCGACTTCAATCGCTTGTTAATGAAATAAGCAAGTTCATAGTCTTCCAAACTACTATGTACCGCCACCAAATCGAATGGGTCCTCGTAAAAATCGCCCATAATTTTATGTACTGCTGTCATGCCAGAACAAAATTATGTAAGCTGTAAATATACGTCTAATTGGGAAAATGGCCTAAAATAGGGCTTTCGTAATGGTTTTTAAGATAAATCTTAACCATTCGGTTACACAAGGCAGAAATTCAGGTATTTTCTATTTTGTTTTGCAGTGCGAAGTATGCTCGTTTTGAGGCCCTTTCCTCAGCTTTCTTTTTAGAGGTGGCTCTGGCTTTCGAGACTATATTTCCTCCAATCGAAAGTTTTACTGCGAAATGTTTTAAAGGATCTTTGCCTGTATCTTCATACACATCGTAGTCAAATTGCATCTTTTTCTTTTGGCACCATTCGATCAACAAACTTTTATAGCTTATGACCTTTCCCTCTAATTGTTCGATGTCAACATAAGGTACAATGACTCTCTTTTCAATAAATTTTACACAATACTCATAGCCTCGATCTAGATATATCGCCCCGACCAAGGCTTCAAAAACATTACCATGTATATTCTCCCCAAAATGTGATTTGGGAATGCGGCTCTCTACGTACTGAATCAGATTGAGGTCTTTACCCAATTCGTTCAGGTGTTCCCTGCTTACAATTTTCGAACGCATTTTAGTGAGGTAGCCCTCATCGCCAAGAGGAACTTCATTATAAAGGTATCTTGAAATAATCGTACCGAGCATTGCGTCTCCCAAGAACTCCAATCGTTCATAATTCATTGGATTGCCATCCTTGTCCTTCTTGTTTGCAGACCGATGTAGAAACGCTTTTTTATAGATTTTGAGTTTCTTTGGTTTGAATCCAAGTATGTGTTTCATCCCTAAAAAAAAATCCCCATCCTCGGGAGGATGGGAATTAAAAATATTTTTGGGGAATGTCATATTAAGCGTTCAATTTTTTGAAAACAACACAGGCGTTGTGTCCTCCAAAACCAAAGGTATTGCTCAATGCAACATTTACTTCTCTTTCTTGAGCCTTATTTAAGGTAAGGTTCAATTTTGGATTGATATTTTCATCTACGGTGGTATGGTTTATCGTAGGGGGTACTAGGCTATTTTGCATCGCCAAAATAGATGCAATAGCCTCTATGGCTCCTGCGGCTCCAAGTAAATGACCTGTCATCGATTTGGTCGAATTGATATTGATGTTAGGCGCATGTTCGCCAAACACTTCTGATATTGCCTTTAGTTCGGCCACATCTCCTAAGGGGGTAGAAGTACCGTGTGTATTAATGGCATCTACATCTTCTGGTTTCAGTCCTGCGTCATTTAAGCAGTTCTTCATTACTTGAACAACACCTATTCCGTCAGGGTGAGGGGCTGTCATATGGTAGGCATCGCTTGATAGACCGCCACCTGCAATCTCAGCATATATTTTGGCACCACGTGCCTTGGCATGCTCATACTCCTCTAAAATTAAAGCGCCTGCTCCTTCCCCTAGAACAAAGCCATCTCTAGTCGCATCGAAAGGCCGTGAGGCTGTTTCAGGACTATCATTTCTGGTGCTCAAGGCATGCATTGCTCCAAACCCTCCCATTCCGGCAATCGTAACGGCAGCTTCGCTTCCACCTGAAACAACAACATCGCAATAGCCCAAACGAATATAATTCATCGCATCAATTAGAGCATTCGCTGACGAGGCACAGGCCGAAACGGTTGTATAGTTAGGGCCCATAAAACCATGTTTTATAGAAATATGTCCGGGGGCAATGTCCGCGATCATTTTTGGAATAAAGAAAGGGTTAAATCGGGGTGTGCCGTTTCCTGCTGCAAAATTCAAAACTTCATTTTGAAAAGTTTCAAGGCCACCTATACCAGCACCCCAAATAACACCCACACGAAATTTATCGAGAGTATCGACCTGCAAGCCTGCATCCTTGATGGCTTCATCAGAGGAGACCAAAGCATACTGCGCGAAACGGTCCAATTTCCTCGCCTCTTTCCGATCAAAGTGCTCCAACGGATCAAATCCTTTGAGTTCGCAGGCGAATTTAACCTTGAATTTTTCGGTATCATAATACGTCACGGGTGCCGACCCGCTTTTACCGTTCTTAAGGCCTTCCCAGTATTCGGCTATAGTATTACCGATGGGGGTTAAAGCTCCTAAACCAGTTACAACAACTCGCTTTAATTGCATGTAATCGTATTTTATTTATGGCTCACCCGGTTGTGAAATTGTTCCTTGCAAACCAGAATGAAGTTGTAAGTCGAGTGAAATTAAAAAAAATTATCCATGCAGGATGGTTACCACATGGATAATTTTGAAACTTGTTCAAGAAAACATAAAATTACTTCGCTTCTTCTATATAACTTATGGCTTGGCCAACTGTTGCGATGTTTTCAGCTTGATCATCAGGGATTTGAATATCGAATTCCTTTTCGAATTCCATAATCAATTCTACGGTATCCAATGAATCCGCCCCTAGGTCGTTTGTAAAGCTAGCTTCGGTAACTACTTCGTTCTCATCAACACCTAACTTATCAACGATGATAGCTTTTACTCTTGATGCAATATCTGACATAATTAATTTGGTTTTAAAATTTTAATTTGATGGCAAAAATAGAAAACTTTGGACTAAATACACCTTTTGTCGTCAAAATGTGATCCAATTTAAGAAAATTAGGGACAGTAGTAGTATTTTCGTCTTCAAATTTTATAGTTCATTATAATGAGTTCGCTTTCCAAAAAACGCTTGGTACTCTTTGCCTCTGGTTCTGGTTCAAATGTTGAAAACATCGTACGGTACTTTGAAGGTCACGAGCACATTACAATCGCCGCTGTTCTCACTAACAAAAGCGATGCCAAAGTTTTGACTCGCTGTAAAAAGTTGAAAGTTAGCGGTTTATATTTTAATAATCATGCTTTTTTGGAGGAAGGTTGTCTTCTAGACGTACTCAAAGGGATAGCGCCCGATCTAATTGTTCTGGCAGGGTTTCTATTAAAAATACCTGAGTATTTTATTTCCAATTTCCCCGATAAAGTCATCAACATTCACCCTGCACTACTTCCAAAATATGGGGGTAAGGGAATGTACGGCAGCAACGTACATCGTGCCGTTAAGAACAATGGTGAAAAAGAGACGGGGATTACCATACATTATGTCAATGAAAATTATGACGAGGGGACAATTATCCATCAATCAAAAACTCCTCTAGAACCCCATGATAGTGTAGAAGATATTGCCCAAAAAGTGCATGAATTGGAGTTTGAGCATTTCCCTAAAGTAATAGAACAACTGCTCAGTTAAACGCCATGGCAAAAAAAACAAAATTCTATACTGTTTGGAAAGGAAAACGCCCAGGGATATATGACACTTGGGATGATTGTAAGGCAGCTATTAGTGGACATAAGGGAGCTCAATATAAGTCGTTTCCCACGTTTGATCTTGCCAAGAAGGCATATGACGGTAGTTATGAAGAATATAAAGGAAAAAAAAAGGGCGAAGCTTCACTTACTCCTGCACAGCTGTTAAAAATTGGCACGCCAAATTACCATTCTATAGCCGTAGATGCCGCCTCAAGTGGCAATCCCGGGATTATGGAATACCAAGGCGTTGATACCAAAACCAAAAAGAAGTTGTTCAAACAAGGCCCGTTTCCACAAGGCACAAACAATATTGGTGAATTCTTGGCGCTGGTTCATGGTCTTGCCTATTTGAAAGAACGCAGTAGCGACCGTATCATCTATACCGATTCGCGCACGGCGATGAGTTGGGTGCGGAAAAAAAGTTGCAATACCAAGTTAATCGAAAATGATGGGAACAAAGAGATGTTCGAATTGATTCGGCGCGCCCTAACATGGCTTAAAAAGAACTCCTACAATACACCCATCGTAAAATGGGAGACGAAAGCTTGGGGAGAAATTCCTGCAGATTTTGGAAGGAAGTAATCGAAGCCTTAGCTATTCAAGGACGAAATTCTGCGCTTCAACAAAATTTGCAACATCCTATCGACAACTCGTATTAATTCGTCAAGCAAAACTGTATATTTGCACCTTAATTTTCGATGCACTATGGGTAAATTGGTTATAGTCGGTACCGTTGCTTTTGATGAAATTGAAACACCGTTCGGGAATACAGATAAAATTCTTGGTGGTGCAGGCACTTTTATAGGGTTAGCCGCTTCTCTATTCGAAGTAGACTCAGCGATTGTTTCAATTGTTGGGGATGACCTTCCACAAGAATATATCGACCTGCTTTCAAATAAAGGTATAAACCTTGATGGCCTTGAAATTGTAAAAGGCGGCAAGACGTTTTATTGGAAAGGAAAATATCACAATGATCTGAACTCTCGCGATACTTTGATTACGGAGTTGAATACTTTAGCCGATTTTAATCCGGTCGTACCAGACGATTACAAAGATGCAGATGTCGTAATGTTGGGAAATCTGCACCCGGCGGTTCAATTAAGCGTAATAAAGCAAATGAACGAGCGTCCGAAGCTAATCGTTCTCGACACGATGAATTTTTGGATGGACAGTGCTTTGGAAGATTTAAAGGAAGTTATTAAGCACATAGATGTCATTACCATAAATGATGAGGAGGCTAGACAATTGACCGAAGAATACTCATTGGTTAAGGCGGCCCAAGAGATTCATAGGATGGGGCCCAAATTTGTAGTCATCAAAAAAGGGGAGCATGGCGCCCTACTTTTTCATAATGAAAATGTATTCTTTGCACCCGCCCTACCCTTGAAGGAAGTATTCGACCCTACTGGGGCCGGTGATACATTTGCAGGAGGCTTTACCGGTTACTTGGCAGCAACCAATGATATATCATTTGAAAATATGAAGCGTGCTGTTATTCATGGCTCTAATTTGGCATCGTTCTGTGTTGAACGTTTCGGCACTGAGCGAATGGAAAACCTCAGCAAAGCTGAGGTAAACGATAGGCTGCATCAATTTAAAGCCTTGACGCAATTTGAAATCGAACTAACATAACCATACGCCCTGACTTTTCGGGGCTTTTTTAATTTTAAAAATAAATGAGCGACGCTATTAAGCACGAATGCGGTATTTCTATTATCCGATTGTTGAAACCTTTGGAATACTATAAAGAAAAATACGGCACGGCTTTTTACGGGGTAAATAAAATGTACCTGATGATGGAAAAGCAGCACAATCGCGGCCAGGATGGTGCAGGCTTTGCCAGTATTAAATTAGACATGAACGCTGGTGAGCGTTATATGAGTCGTGTGCGATCTACAGCCCAGCAACCTATTCAAGATATTTTTGCTCAGATCAATGAACGGATCAACACAAAATTGTTAGAAAATCCTGAGTATCAAAACGATGTTAGTTTGCAAAAAAGACATATCCCATATATTGGTGAACTTCTTTTGGGTCATGTGCGTTACGGGACTTTTGGAAAAAATAGTATTGAAAGTGTACACCCCTTTATTCGCCAAAATAATTGGATGCACCGCAATCTGATTGTTGCAGGCAACTTTAACATGACCAATGTTCATGAACTATTCGACAATCTAGTACAATTGGGACAGCACCCAAAAGAAATGGCCGACACCGTTACGGTAATGGAAAAGATAGGTCATTTTTTAGATGATGCGGTTGCCAAACTTTATAAACAAATAAAAAAAGAAGGGTATACCAAACAAGAAGCTTCTCCAATAATAGCCGACCGACTAAAAGTGAGCAAAATTTTGAGGCGGGCAACCAAAAACTTTGATGGGGGCTATACCATGGGCGGACTGCTCGGACACGGAGACGCCTTTGTACAGAGAGATCCCGCAGGAATAAGACCTGCATACTTCTACCAAGATGAGGAAGTCGTTGTGGTGGCTTCAGAACGACCAGCGATACAAACAGTTTTCAATGTTCCCTACGAAGAGGTACAAGAATTAGATCCGGGCCATGCCATCATTATCAAAAAAAGTGGGAAAACATCAATTAAGCAAATTTTAGAACCTACTGAGCGTAAGGCATGCTCTTTTGAACGAATTTACTTTTCCAGAGGTAGTGATAAAGAGATTTACGAGGAACGAAAAGAGCTGGGCAAACTCATTTTCCCAAAGATATTGACGGCCATAAATAATGATTTAAAGAAAACCGTCTTCTCCTATATTCCAAATACGGCAGAAACATCGTTTTTCGGAATGGTCAAAGAGGCGCAGAACTATCTTAATAAGAAAAAGGAAGAACAAATTTTGGAATTGGGGTCTAAAATGACAAGCGCACAATTGCATGAAATACTAGACGTTCGACCACGAATAGAAAAAGTTGCCATTAAAGATGCAAAGTTGCGAACGTTCATTACCCAAGACGATAGTCGTGATGATCTCGTAGCTCATGTATACGACATTTCGTATGGCTCGGTTGATAAGGGCGATAACTTGGTAATTATTGATGATAGCATTGTGCGAGGCACCACACTTAAGAAAAGTATTTTGCGAATTCTTGATCGGCTGTCGCCCAAGAAAATCATCGTCGTTTCTTCGGCTCCCCAAATTCGATATCCCGATTGCTATGGTATCGATATGGCAAAACTTGAAGATTTTGTAGCCTTCAGGGCTGCCTTGTCGCTACATAAGGATAGGGGAACTTTGAATATCGTTGATGATATCTACAAGAAATGTTTAACACAGGTAAATACAAAAGACAAGGAAGTCATCAACTATGTCAAAGAATTCTATGAACCCTTTACCGCAGATGAAATTTCCAAAAAAACTGGAGAGTTATTGAGTCCTCCCGACATAAAGGCCAAAGTCGAAATTATTTATCAGCCAATCGAAAATCTTCACCAGGCCTGTCCGAAAAATTTGGGTGACTGGTACTTTACTGGAAACTACCCAACGGCTGGTGGTAATCGTGTTGTGAACCGAGCGTTCATTAATTTCTACGAAGGAAAAAACGAAAGAGCCTATTGAGCTTTAAACATCAAACTGCAAAATAATTGTCGTTCGTCGATAAATCTCGTCGTTCATCGGCTTTTTCGTCTCATAGCAAACCCACCGCCTATTTTAGAGCTACCATAGCATAAGTAGGTTAAGTTCATGGTAAGATTTGGGGCAAAAAAGGTGGAGACTTCTCCGCCTTTTTTATTTGTCCCAATCTTGGACGTATAAATGGGATAACCTTGGTTTTGCCTAGAACCAAAATTGAATATTCTACATTTCACCTTATTTTACTACCCTTTAACAAAGAAATTTCGCGAGCCTTCAAAGTCGTCTTATTTTTGGAGGACCATAGCATAAGTAGGTTAAGTTCATGGTAAGATTTGGGGAAAAAGGCGGGGCAATGCTCCGCCTTTTTATTTGTCTATATATTTGATAGTTTCAAAAATCCTCATTCAAAAGTGATCATAGAGCATCACAAAAAAATTTCCCCGGTCAAGAATGTATCAGAAGTAATTGCAACGTGCTCCTCTTTGCTATTTTAGCCCTACTAAAGGAGGGGCATTTCATATTTTTACCCACATTGAAATGCTCTATTTGTAGTTCAGCTACATATCGGACCGTTCATCTAAAAGCTTTTAGCAATAGCCGAATTCCATCTATTTTTGGAGGACCATAGCATAAGTAGGTTAAGTTCATGGTAAGATTTGGGGAAAAAGGCGGGGCAATGCTCCGCCTTTTTATTTGCTCGAAACCCTAGTAAATCACAAGCACGCCCCTATTCTACGATGTTTTTTAGAATATACAATCCCCGAAAAAACACTTAAAAATTCTTAAAAATTCTTTTTTTTGTGCTCCAATACCAGTAATTTAGTCTCGCCATAGCATAAGTAGGTTAAGTTTATGGTAAGATTTGGGACGAAAAGGGTGGAGACTTCTCCGCCCTTTTCTATACCCAAAAGAATCTGAATCTCAAGAAACATTACATAAAAAAAGCCCATTCCGTAAAGAATTGGGCTTTTCGTATTCAAGACGTAAAGTTGTCGCTATTTGTTCGCCTCGTAAAGTTGAGACACTTTCTCCCAGTTGATCACATTGAAAAAAGCACTCACATAGTCAGGTCTTCTATTTTGGTAATTCAAGTAATAGGCATGTTCCCAAACATCCAATCCCAAAATAGGGACCCCACCACAACCAACTCCCGGCATAAGTGGATTATCTTGATTGGGGGAAGAACAAACTTCTACTTCTCCTCCCTTTTGAACACAAAGCCAGGCCCAACCTGAACCGAAACGCGTACCCGCCGCTGAACTGAATTTTTCCTTAAATCCGTCAAACGAACCAAAAGCGGAATCGATTGCATTTGCCAAAGCTCCTGAAGGGGTGCCTCCGCCGTTTGGGGACATGATGCTCCAAAACAAAGAGTGATTGTAAAAGCCTCCACCGTTGTTTCGAACACCGGCATTGCCCATATCCAAATTGGTCAATATATCTTCTATAGATTTTCCTTCTAGGTCTGTGCCTTCAATAGCTCCGTTTAATTTCGTGGTATATCCGTTGTGGTGCTTCCCATGATGAATCTCCATGGTCCGTGAATCAATATGCGGTTCTAACGCATCTGATGCGTACGGTAAATTTGGTAGTTCAAAAGCCATAATAATAGTGTTTTTAGATAATAGAATTCTCGTTTTTCAAAACTACGTTTTTTAACACTAAAATGCCATTAATTATTTGTTAAGAACTAAATCGATATTGATAAAATACATGTGCATCAATCTACCTTCTTTTACTTAATTTGCAATAAAAATTGGTGCAGGTAAGTCCGTTTAAAATATATAATGCTTCCGCAGGATCGGGCAAGACCCATACTCTTACCAAAGAATACCTGAAAATTATCCTTTCCACAAAAAAAGGCTTTGGGCAAATTTTGGCCCTAACCTTTACCAATAAGGCAGTCGACGAAATGAAGCGGCGCATTTTAGAAAGCCTTTTCGATTTCTCGAATACTACGAATGAGGACTGCGCCTCGCCTTTGTTTTTGTCCGTTCGAAAAGAGTTGAATTTTGAATCGGGGGTGTTGCCTAAAAGAGCAAGACTAACGCTAAAAGAAATTTTGCATAACTATGCCTTCTTCGATGTTTCTACATTGGACAAATTTACGCACAGACTTATTCGAACTTTTGCCAAAGATTTAAAGATTCCTCAAAATTTTGAAGTGGTTTTAGATAGAGACATGCTTTTGCACGAAGCCGTTTCTCGTTTGATCTTTAAAGCAGGTAAAGATTCTTTGCTCACTGAGGTGCTTCTCGATTTTGCTTTAGAGAAAATAGTAGATGACAAAAGCTGGAACATAACCCATGATCTTTTAAGAATAGGCAAATTACTATTCGAAGAAAACCACAAGGAGCATTTAGAAACTTTCGCTGAAAAAAGTATCCCAGATTTTTTGGCACTCAAAAAACTACTCGATCAAAGAAAAAAAGATCTTGAAAAAAAATGTTCGGAGCGTGCCCTTTCGGTCTTGGACTTTATATTGTCTTCAGGGCTTGAATTTACCGATTTTCCCAGGGAAACTTTACCGAACAATTTCAAAAAAATAGGCGCAGGAGAATTCAGTCCGTCAAAGCTATATGCCAATAAGTTATCTGAGAATGTACCCTTGGGTAACATTCTTAAAGCAGGTTTCGACTTCCCTGCACCTGAGGTTGAGCAACGAATTATTGCGGAATTTCTTCAACTAAGGCAGTGCATTTACGAAATAGCTTTTCTTGCCAACGCCTATCGCAGCATTGTGCCAATGACTGTTTTGAACTCAATTCAACAAGAAATCAAAACCATTCAAAACGAACGAGATCAACTTTCGATTTCGGAATTCAATAGTATAATTTCCAATGAAATTAAAGATCAACCTGCGCCATTTATTTACGAGCGTTTGGGAGAGAAATACCGTCATTATTTTATTGATGAGTTTCAGGATACGTCTGTTATGCAATGGGAAAACTTACAACCCTTGATAGACAATGCCCTTTCAGGTCAGGATGACTCCGGGAATTCTGGCTCCTTGTTTTTAGTAGGCGACACCAAACAAGCAATCTATCGATGGCGAGGTGGTAGGGCAGAGCAGTTCCTAAAGTTAGCGACAAAGGTTACGGCTCCGTTTGCTGTCGCGCAACAAGTATTCCCTTTGGAAAAGAACTATCGTAGCTATTCCGAAATCGTCAAATTCAACAATGGTTTTTTTCAGAATATCGGAACGTTTCTTAACAATACTAAGTACCAACAGCTGTTTATAGAAGGAAACAATCAATTGCTCAATGCCAAAGAAGGCGGATATGTAGAACTTCGTTTTTTGGATGAAGGGAATTCAGATGACAAAGACGTGCTTTACGGAAATGCCGTTTTGGAAACCATCAGGAAGGTGGTCCCAAATGGCCAAGCTTATAACGATATATGTATTCTAGTACGCAATAATAAACAAGGAGTTGCCTTGGCGAGCTTTCTTACGAACCAAGATATTCCTATAATATCTACAGAGAGCCTTCTTGTTCAAAGCAGTGACAAAGTTCGTTTCTTGATCGATTTACTGAACTATATCAATGAAACCAATAACAACACTATCTCTTATAAGTTGCTGGCTTTCCTGTCAAAAGGCGAACCGAACCGTAATGATTTTATAACATCCAACCTAAACCGTCTAAATTCATTCTTTACCAAAACCTACGATTTTGAAATAGAAAAAATACAGCAAAATTCTGTTTATGATATCGTTGAACTTGCAATCAAGAAATTCAACCTAGCCCCAGAAACCAACTTGTACTTGGTCTCCTTAATGGATTTTGTGCTCGATGTGGAAAATAAAGAAGGGGCAGGCGTTCAGGTATTTTTAGACTATTGGGAAAAGAAAAAAGAAAAATTATCAATTAGTGCGCCGGCAATTTCGAACGCTATTCGTATCATGACGATTCATAAATCAAAAGGTCTTGAATTTCCCATTGTCATTTTTCCATACGCCAACGAGGATTTCTATAAAAGAAATGACAAAAAAATGTGGCTTAGGGTAGATGCTTCACAATACAGTGGTTTTGATAGGTTCTTGGTAACAGAAAAAAAGGAAGTTGCCCACTACGGAAAAGATGCTGCACGTTCACTAGAAGAAGAAGAACATAAAATGGAACTGGACGCGTTCAACATTTTATATGTGGCTTTGACCAGGGCAGCACATTCTTTGTTTGTCATATCAAAAAAAGAACTCCCCAAAAAGGGAGCGTATCCGATCAAAAACTACTCAGGACTATTTGTACATTACCTCAAAGAAAAGGGACTTTGGAATGCAGAACAAGAGATGTATCATTTTGGGAACTTAGGGGGAATACCCAAAAACCGCCTACAAGCTCCCCGTTCTATTCCATATCAATATACATACAAGAACAGCGCAAATTTTAAAATTTTGGCGTCCGCTGGCAATCTATGGGATACAGAGCGGGAACGAGCCATAGTACATGGCAACCTTGTACATCATATTATGAGCTACATAGAAACGACTGAAGATCTCCAAGATGCTTTATCGCTCTTTTCCAGAAAAGGCGATATCCCTTCAAATGAGGTACAGCACATCAAGGATATGGTAACGGCCATCGTAACCCATCCAGATCTTAGAACTTATTTCGAATTGGGCTTGAGCATAAAGAACGAAAAAGACATTATTACCAAAAAAGGCAAGTTACTTCGCCCCGATCGTCTGGTGTTCAATAATAATATGGTAACGGTGATCGATTACAAAACAGGGAAAAAAGACCCCACCTATCATCAACAAGTGTACGAATATGCAGATGCCCTCGAAGACATGGGGTATCATGTAGCACACAAAATACTAGTTTACTGCAATAACATAGTTTCACCTGAATTCATATAATATGTACGGAAAAATAAAACAACATCTACAAAACGAACTGGCCCACATTAAAGAAGAAGGCCTTTACAAGAGCGAACGTATTATTACTTCGCCTCAGGATGCAGTCATCAAAATCAGCACTGGAGAGGAGGTCGTAAATTTCTGCGCGAATAATTATTTAGGCCTATCCTCGCACCCGGAAGTGGTACAAGCGGCAAAAGACACACTAGATACCCATGGGTTTGGAATGTCCTCGGTGCGCTTTATTTGCGGCACACAAGATATACACAAAGAGCTTGAGCAAAAAATCGCGGATTTCTATGGCACGGAGGATACCATATTATATGCCGCGGCCTTTGACGCCAACGGAGGTGTTTTTGAACCATTGCTCACCGCCGAGGATGCCATTATTTCAGATTCGCTAAACCATGCGTCGATTATAGACGGGGTTCGATTGTGCAAGGCCAAGCGTTACAGATATGCCAATAACGATATGAACGAGCTCGAAAAGCAGTTGAAACAGGCAAATGCAGATGGTGCCCGTTTCAAAATTGTAGTAACCGATGGGGTATTTTCTATGGATGGCCTACTCGCACCCCTTGATGCTATTTGTGATTTAGCAGATCATTATGACGCTATGGTCATGGTAGATGAATGTCATGCCGCGGGCTTCATCGGAAAAACAGGAAGAGGAACACTGGAGGAGAAAAATGCAATGGGACGAATCGACATTATTACGGGAACACTAGGCAAAGCCCTGGGAGGCGCCATGGGAGGCTATACAACTGGTAAAAAGGAAATCATAGAAATCCTTAGACAGCGTTCTAGACCTTATTTATTCTCTAATTCGTTGGCGCCGGCAATTGTAGGAGCATCCATAAAAGTGTTTGAGATGTTACAAAACAACACATCATTGCGCGATAGGCTTCAGCAAAATACCGAATATTTTAAGAAAGGACTAAAAGAAGCCGGATTTGAAATTATAGACGGTGAGTCTGCGATCGTCCCGGTAATGCTCTATGATGCGAAACTTTCGCAGCAAATGGCAGATATGCTTCTAGAGCGAGGTATTTATGTAATCGGATTCTTTTATCCGGTCGTTCCAAAAGGCAAAGCCAGAATTCGTGTACAAATTTCAGCGGCCCATACACAACAAAATTTGGATAAGGCCGTTAGTGCTTTTCGAGAGGTCGGAAAGGCCTTAAATGTCGTTTAAATGTGCAATTTCTCCCACGAAATGCACAGAAAAAAATAAACGATTGATTTTGTTAATAATAATTAACACGCTACATTTGCGTCGAATAAACACTTAAACTTAAAAATTTAAACATGAAACATCTTAGCAAATTATTGATTGCTGCCCTACTTTGTGTAGGTTTTAACAGCATGCAAGCTCAAGACGAAAACAACCCCTGGCAGTTTAGTTTTGGTATAAATGCCATCGATACCTACCCAACTGGAGACAGTGGAGGTTTCGCTAAAGAGCTATATAACGTTACAGATCACTGGAACATTCTTCCATCTGTTTCTTATATCGGTATATCAAAGCATGTCGGTGATGGTTTTTCCGTCGGTGCTAGAGGTTCTTTGAATAAAATCGAAAAACTTGGTAATGCGGATGGTTTCGACCTTTCTCACTATGCAATCGATGGTACTGTTAAGTACAACTTTCTTAAAAATAAAATGATTGACCCTTACATTGAAGTAGGTGGTGGTTATACTTGGATTGATGAAATCGGAGCAGGTACCGTCAACGGAGCTTTGGGTATCAACATTTGGTTTACGGAAAACCTAGGTCTTAATCTTCAATCTGGCTACAAGCATGCCTTCGAAGATTATTATATTGGAGGTGCCAACGCAACTTTTCCTAAGCACTGGCAACATTTACTTGGCCTTAACGTGAAGTTCGGTGGAACGGATACTGACGGTGATGGCATCTACGATAGAGATGATGCCTGTCCAGAAATAGCTGGTCTTGAGGCTTTCAACGGTTGTCCGGATGCTGATGGTGATGGAATCGAAGATAGCAAAGATAGCTGTCCTAACGAAGCTGGTTCTAAAGAGATGAACGGCTGTCCTGATGCTGATGGTGATGGTGTTGCTGATAAAGACGATGCTTGTCCTTCTGAAGCTGGTTTGGCCAACTTAGGTGGATGTCCTGATGGTGACGGAGACGGTGTAGCTGATAAAGATGATGAGTGTCCTGCTGAAGCTGGTCCTGCTGAGAATAAAGGATGCCCTTGGGCAGATAAAGATGGTGACAGCGTATTGGATAAAGATGATGCTTGTCCTGATGTTGCTGGAACTGTAGCCAACAATGGTTGTCCTGAGGTAACTGAAGAAGTTCAGAAAAGATTAAATGACTACGCTAAAACAATCTTGTTCGATACAGGCAAGTCATCTCTTAAGCCTGAAGCTACAGGAGTATTCGTTGATATCATCCAAATTCTTAATGAATATCCTAATGCACGCTTCTCTGTAGAAGGTCACACAGATAGTCAAGGTGGAGCTGCTACGAATCAAAAGCTTTCTGAATCACGAGCGAATGCTGTGAGAGACTTCCTAGTTGCAGAAGGTATTGGAGCTGATAGATTGACTGCTGCCGGTTACGGTGAGGACAGACCTATCGCTGACAATAAGACTAGAGCTGGTAGAAAAGAGAACAGAAGAGTTGAAATCAATTTGATCAAGTAAGCTTCAGTTCTTTCAAATAAATTTAAAAGCCTCGACGATATCGTCGAGGCTTTTTTTATTTTTGGGCCATGCAGAGTTTTTTGGAAGAAGTCGTTACTAAAGTAAGAACCAAATACACTTCCTTAGAAAATCTGGTCTTTGTACTTCCAAGCAAACGTGCCGGCACCTTTGTACGCAATGCACTGGCCAACTCTTCTGAGATTACGGCATTTGCGCCTGACATTCATAGCATTGAAAGTTTTATAGAACAAATTTCAGGTTTGGCCTATGCTTCGAATACCGAACAGCTCTTTGAGCTTTACCATGTCTATGAAGAACTGACCCAGGGGGAAAAAGACAACTTTTACGCCTTTTCGAAATGGGGGCAGACCCTGTTGCAGGATTTTAATGAACTAGATCGTTATCTTATAGATACCTCCCAATTATTCATCAATCTTTCAGCAATACAAGAAATTGGAGCCTGGGGCCCTGGTTTAGAAAGAACCCAGATGATGGAAGATTATTTGTCATTTTGGAAAAACATCGATCGGCTCTATGAAAACTTTAATACGTCCTTACTAGAGAAAGGGTTAGGTCATCAGGGGCTGGTTTACCGCACTGCGCATCTGCATTTAGAGCGGTACTTAGAATCTGCTTCAGATAAAGTTCATGTATTTATAGGATTTAATGCACTGAATACCGCCGAGGAACAAATTATTCAACGCATTCTGCAGCAGCCCAAAACAGAAATCTTTTGGGACATTGACAACTATTTTCTGAACGACCCTGTACATGATGCCGCATACTTTATTCGAAATCATCAAAAAAAGTGGCCCCATTTTAAATCGAATGCACTAAATGGTGTAAGCGATCGGTTTAACACAGCAAAAAATATAGAGATCATAGGAGTGCCTAAAAACGTTTCACAGGCGAAATATGTAGGGGGGCTAATAGAAGATATTCATGGTGCCAACTCTGATGGCCTTAAACAAACCGCAGTTGTGCTTGGCGATGAAACCCTTCTTAATCCTATTTTAAATTCAATTCCTGAAAGTGTATCCAAAGTGAACATTACTATGGGTTACCCGTTGGCCAAAACAAATTTGGCTTCCCTTTTTGTCCAATTCACTACGCTATACATCAACAAGGATGATCAAGGTTGGTTTTATAAAGCAATACTAAGCTTTTTATCAAACCCGTATATACAGATACTCTTTTCAGGTGAGGAAATGAACATGGCACAATTGCTCATCGAAAAAATCAAAACCAATAACTGGGCCTTCATTACTACTAAAAAACTCATGCAGGCCTCTGCCGAAAGCCCTACAGTAAAACTATTGTTTTTCGCTGATAATCCTACACCAAAGCATTTTGTTCAAAAGTGCGCTGAACTTGTTCTCGTGCTGAAAGAACGGTTAACCAAAAATGAAGATTCCCTATCGTTAGAACAACTATATCGCTTTCATCAACTGTTCTTACAACTTCAGGGACATTTGGAAAAATACCCGTTCATTAAGGATATGAAATCACTCATGGGTCTATTTAAAGAACTCCTTTCATCTGAAACCTTGGATTTTCAGGGAGAACCTCTTCAAGGTCTACAAATAATGGGGATGCTAGAAAGTCGTAATCTCGATTTTGAAACAGTGATTCTGACCTCGGTCAACGAAGGCATTCTTCCTTCCGGAAAGTCAAATAATTCGTTCATTCCTTTTGACTTAAAAAAGGCCTTCAATCTTCCTACATATAAGGAAAAAGATGCTGTGTATACGTATCACTTCTACAGGCTTCTGCAACGTGCCAAGAATATTTACATCTTGTACAATACAGAACCTGATGTGCTCGAAGGAGGAGAGAAAAGTAGGCTGATTCATCAATTGCTTACAGATCCGAATATAAGACCGCAAATCACTGAAATAATAGCCGCTCCAAGACTCACACCAGTAATTCAGACTCCAGAGGTAATACAAAAGGATAACGGCCTCATAAGTCTCATTAAGGCACACGCCGAAAATGGGTTCTCCCCTACATCTTTGAGTAACTACATTCGTAACCCGATCGACTTTTATACCAGAAATTTGCTTGGCCTAAACGATGTTTCGGAAGTAGAAGAAACAGTTGCTCACGATACCTTTGGCACCATAGTGCATGACAGTTTAGAGGAATTATACCATCCATTTATCGGAGAAATACTAACCGAAGAGATGCTCAAAGCGGCCAAACAAAAAACTGCCCAAATCGTAACAGAACATTTTAAAATAAGTTATGCCGATGGAGATATTAGTCGTGGAAAAAACTTGATCGCCTTTCATGTGGTCGTACGTTACATCGAAAGCTTTATCGAAATGGAACTAAAAGAAATCAAAACACATGAAATTAAGATCCTTGCGCTTGAACAGAAATTACATACGCAACTTAACATTCCAGAAATTGATTTCCCAATTGCTTTAAAAGGGAAGCTAGATCGAATTGATGAATATGATGGCAGGTTACGAATCATCGATTTCAAAACCGGAACGGTAGCGCCCAAAAATGTGGAAATAATTGATTGGGAAGATCTTACGGTCGATTATGAATATAACAAGGCCTTTCAATTGCTTTGTTATGCCTTTATGTACGATACTACTTCATATGGCAACCGTTCGACAGCCGGCATTATCTCTTTCAAAAATCTTAATTCTGGATTGATGCCTTTCGCAAAGAAAGACAAAAAAGGAAGGGGTGCCGATAAAGTAACCGACATTACTAAAGAGACACTCGAAAATTTTAAGCAGCAACTTGATCGACTGGTACTTGAAATTTTTAATCCTAAAATTCCGCTCACCGAAAAAGCCGTTTAACTATTTTTTATCAGGACGAGTTGGGCGCACCTCTATTTTACTAGGTAGGGTTCTTGGGTGCATTTTCAGTAGGTCAACAACCAAATCTCCTATATCCTCAGGCTGTATTTTCCATGCGTCTTTCTCGTCGGGTTCATTACCATTGAAATGAGTCGCAACCGAGCCAGGCATTATAGTAGATACCTTTATATCGTATTTGCGAAGATCCAGCATAACAGCTTGGGTAAAACCAACGACTGCAAACTTGGTGGCGTTGTATCCAGCGCCCGAGGCAAAAAAATTACACCCAGCCAAACTAGCCAAAGTCATATAATACCCTTTCGACTTCTTAAGCGCTTCAACAGCGGCTTTTAAGGTGTGAAAAACACCGTTCAGATTAGTGTTTATCATACTGTGCCATTGTTCGTGGCCTAGTTCATCAACAGGAGCAAAATGCCCAATTCCGGCGTTGGCCAAGACCACATCAACTTGGCCCCAGGTAGCGATGATTTTTTCGATGGCGGCTTTTTCCGAATCTAATTTGGTCACATCAGAGGCAATAGCAAGAACGTTGGAGGAGTCCCCCAAATAAGTTGCCGCTTGTGTTACTGTTTTAAGGTTTCTACCACTAATGGCAACTTTCATACCTTCCGAAACCAATTTTTTTGCGACCCCAAAGCCAATACCCTTAGAGCCTCCGGTAATATAGACGACCTTTCTTTCTAAACTCATAAATTTTTCTTCTTATTGAATTTGTGTGTATTGGCTCGAAAATCTGTTTTGAACCTTATGACATTCGGTTTCAATAACGCTTTTTATATCGGTTGTAGCTCCCCAAAAAAACCAATAATCTTACTTATTCTACTACCATCATCAGTAAAATAAGCGATATCGATACCCGATAAAATAATGGTATCATCAGCCTTTTGCAAATGCCATTCGAATCTTCCTATTTGGTGATGCACTTCTAAATGCGTTGTGCGCGAAATTTTGGTTCCAGGCCTACCACTTTGTATCGTGCCTATATGAGCAACTAAAGCATCAACTCCTTTTAAATAGACCCGCGGGTCTACATACTCCCCCGCTGAGGACCAAATTTCGGTAAGGAGAACCCTTCTCTTATGATCCTCCGGTTCATTCCATGCCTCACAATACATATCAATAAGGTTTATATATGCACTGCTGTTTTTCGCAACTGTTGTTTCCATATCGACTGAAATCAAGTATTCAATTTAGTCAAAAAACACCACGCTGTGGGCCTAAAAAAC
The DNA here is from genome assembly GCA_938017825.1 of uncultured Flavobacteriaceae bacterium. GTDB lineage: Bacteria > Bacteroidota > Bacteroidia > Flavobacteriales > Flavobacteriaceae > Pelagihabitans. The sequence continues at coordinate 177 of CALIJE010000035.1, read as the reverse complement.
AAAAAGCTGCACTTACGTACAGCTTTTCCGCATCATGTGGAGAATACCGGAGTCGAACCGGTGACCTCTTGCCTGCCAGGCAAGCGCTCTAGCCAGCTGAGCTAATCCCCCATTTGGCTGGCGACAAAGAAAATACTTTTCGGCTAGCTATCAAAATTGACGCTCAAGTAATTCTAA
>CALIJE010000034.1 GCA_938017825.1 uncultured Flavobacteriaceae bacterium | reverse complement strand
CATTTTGCATAAAGCCATCTCAGCACAATACAACAATATTGAGGCGACCAAAAAGACCACGGAAAACCTAGAACTATTACAAGAGAATACAACTTTTACCATTGTTACGGGGCATCAACTCAATCTCTTTACGGGTCCGTTATATTTCCTTTACAAAATTGTCTCGACCATAAATCTTACGGTACACTTAAAGCGCAAATACCCGAAGTTCAATTTTGTGCCCATATACTGGATGGCCACTGAAGATCACGATTTTGAGGAAATCAATTATTTTAATTTCAAGGGAAAGAAATTACAATGGAATACCGAAACCAGTGGCGCGGTAGGTCCTCTAAGTACAAAAGGGCTGAACAAGGTCTTTGATGCATTTAGTGCTGAAATAGGGAATAGCACGAATGCCCAAACCCTTAGGGAACTTTTCGAAACGGCCTATCTTAAACACCCTACCCTTGCCGCGGCAACCCGCTTCCTTGCCAACGAACTATTCGGCGCCTATGGCTTGGTCATAATAGATGGTGACGATGCGAATTTGAAAAAATTGCTGGTTCCCTACATCAAAAAAGACATCTTTGAAAACTTGGCTTATACGCAAGTTTCCAAAAGTATAACCGATATTGAGAAATTACCGGGCAACTATAAGGCTCAGGTAAACCCTCGGGAGATAAATTACTTTTATCTCAAAGAGAACCTACGCGAACGAATTATCGAAAAAGACGGAAATTACCTCGTAAACGATACCAATATTGTTTTTTCGAAGTCGGCATTACTTTCGGAATTGGAAAATCATCCTGAACGTTTTTCTCCAAATGTCATCGCACGACCATTGTACCAAGAGGTTATATTACCCAACCTCTGCTATATTGGCGGTGGTGGTGAAATCGCATATTGGCTTGAGCTTCAAGGTATGTTCAAAGCTATGCAAGTACCTTTTCCAATGCTGTTGTTGCGAAACTCGGCTCTTTTAGTAAGCAAAAAGCAACAGGGGAAGCTAGAAAAACTAAAGGTTTCGCCTGAAAGTCTTTTCTTGAAGCAACATAGTTTTATCAATAAGAAAATTCGGGAAATATCAAACATTGATATTGATTTTGGTCCACAAAAAAAGTTCTTGGAACAGCAGTTTACCGAACTTCATGAAATTGCGGAGCAAACCGACAAATCGTTTTTAGGAGCTGTAAAAGCACAAGAAGTAAAACAAAAAAAGGGCCTTGCCAAATTAGAGAAGCGATTACTCAAAGCTCAAAAACGTAAATTAAAGGACCATGTAGTGCGCATTACCGATTTGCAAAACGAACTCTTTCCCAGCCAAAGCCTACAAGAGCGAAATCAAAATTTTTCTGAATTGTATTTAGAACTGGGCAAGGAACTGATTCCGAAGCTTATAAGGAACCTACAGCCGCTAAAGACCGAGTTCTTGGTATTGCGTTACTAGTGATTCTCTAACAAGGTTGCAATTTTATTCTTCCAAAGTTGCTGTTGCTCCCGATCTCTAGAATAGTTGGTCTCGCTATCATAGGTGTTCTGAAAGGCCTCTAATTCCTTATTGATCTGGGCATAGATTTTTTTGACCTCGCGCCGCACATTCCTTGTAAACTTGGTTTGCTTCATTCGCTTGCGCATTTTTCTGGCGAAAATTTCAGAGATGTCAAAATGAAGCTGTTCATGTGCCAATATATTGGCATCTGAATGTTCAGGTCTGTACCACGATTTATTTGGGTAAAAATGGGCCGTAACCTGAAAATCTATGTCAACCTTGTTACCTAAACTTTCTGATGTGAATCGGTAGGTAATACCGCTGGCAGTGACCGCTGCCGCTCTCCCGTTCATGGGTTCGGCCTTAAAATCTCCCCATGCCAGTTTTACATCGGGTGACCAGGCAATGACATCATAGTCTTGTGCGGAAGCACAGATTACTCCACAACCAAAAAATATAATAATCGCTTTTACAAGACCCAATTGAAGTTGATTACTTTTTCGATATCTGGGTGCAGGCTAAAATGCACGGGGCAAGTATTCGCCGTATGCACTAATATTTTTCGGTCTTTTTCCGAGGCACTTGCCGGTAAACTCAATTCAATTTCGAGTTTGGCGATTCTCCGTGGGTTAGATGCCATATGTTTTGTAACCTCGGCCGTAGCGTTGGTCAAATCGGTTTCTAAATCTCGTGATTTGATTCCCATCATGGTCAAAATACAACTTGCAAGACCTGTAGCAACCGTATCTGTCGGAGAAAATGCCTCACCGAGCCCATTATTGTCAATAGGGGCATCGGTAATAAAGGAATCTCCCGAACGAATATGCTCGCATGTGGTTCTTAGCTCACCCTTGTAGGTTACTTTAGATGTCATCAGCGCTATTTTAATAATTTAAGTCTCATGTCTTGATATGACATAATATAGGCGGCTTGGTTGTAATACCCTTTGCTGCCATTGTTCTCATAACTGAACTTATTTCCATTGTACTCGGTTTCACCAATAATACCGGAAACATTGATCAAATTATTCTTATAGGCCAATTTCAAAAGTAGGTCATAGGTAATATCAAAGCCTCTTACGGCCCAACGATCAGGCTTGTTATCAAAACGTTGCTGATAACGCTTTACGAACGAGTTGTTCCCTACTTCTCGGTATACCGACGGATAGGTAAAATTCAAGTTCGACAAATGCGAGACCGATATCACGTCATTTTCGAAGGCATTGTTCCTATTTGTGGTGAACATACGCAACTTTACCTTTTTATTGCTAAGCTCTATGTCCAAAGGTGCGTTATGAGTAGAATTTAAGATAGAGGTTACACTTGAAATCAACTTGTAGTTACCGGATTCAACGAAAACCCAGTTTTCCTGTTCGTCCGAAATCAATTCTTTGAACTTTTCAATATCCAAGGAAATATTCTTTTCTTCTTCGATAACCTTAGCTCTTTTCGCCTCTGGAAACCGTTGCATGATCATTTTTGCCACGGTATCGTTTTTCATATCGGCTATCACGATTAGGTTCTTATCCACGGCCAAAGAATCCATATAGGAAAAAATCTTGTTTCGTTGTATCTGTTCAGGTGTATAGGTAAAGAAAACATTGGGCATACTAGCGCTCATACTTATTTTAGCAGGTGCCAAAACCGGAATTTGATAGCGGTTGGCCTTAGCGGCGACTGCCTTTACCTGGGTAGAAATCAACGGACCGAAAATGGCACTGTACTGGCCCAGGTTCTCTGTTTCCATCAGTTCTTGGGTTCGTTTAAGACTGCGCTGATTGTCGAGTACCTTCACATCGATCGTAATACCCAAATCGGCTATGGAGTCCATTGCCACCAAAGCCCCGGAATACAAACCAAGACTGGCGCTGATCACACTACTCTTCTTGATATTGCTTTCCATGGAGGATTTATCCTCCATATCGATACGGTTCAAACGAAAGGGCAGAATAAACAATACTTTGGGTCTGACTCCTGGATTGATGCTGTCCAATAGATTTATCTTATCCAATACCAAGGAATTGCGTACTTCAAAATCACCTGTTTGCGACTTTGGTAGTTTTAAAATCATACCTGCCTTAAGTCCATCTTGCAAGGCAGGGTTAAGGCGCAATAGTTCACGATAAGTAATTCCCAACTTTCTGGTAAGGTTATATTCCGTTTGTTTAGGCTTTACCTCATAAAATATGTAATTGTCCGTATTCACGTTTCCTGCATCGATTTTACGCTGTGGAACACGAATAACCATCCCCTCTTTAAGTCCGCCCCGTTCGGTTATCTCAGGATTCAATCGAACAATGTCGGCAGCCTTGACCCCAAATTTCTTTTCAAGCTGATAAAAATTCTCCTTGGCCGGAACCGTATAGGAAATGAATAATTGGGTTTCTTGGTTCTTCAAGGAGCTCCCGGGTTTTTTGGGAACTTTCAATTCTTGCCCTTCTGCCAAATAACTGCTGTCCTTGGTAAGCACCGGGTTTAGTTCTGCAAGCTCATCTACCGTTATCCCATATTTATGAGCGATGCTCCAGCGCGTCTCTTTGGCGGCAACTGTGTAAGTTTCAAAATCGTTGGTTTCCTCTTCAACAATATCATTCGGATCTATTCTGCGGTACTTGGGAATTCTCAGCACCATTTTCTTTTTTAATTGGGACGAATACAATACACGATTGTATTTCTTGATATTGTCTTCGGTAACATTATAACGCCTCGCAATGCCATATAGGGTTTCCTTGCGTTTTACCTTATGCGAACTAAACCCAATAGGCTCTTCTTGATCTTGCGCTTCTGCGGCCGGCGCCTTTACCGTTTCAACAGATTCGGTAGCTCGTGCCTTATCTTGGGGTATCACCAAAATAGAATTGGCATTTAGGTCTTGGCCTACTTTGATTTCCTTATTATAAATCAGAATATCCGCAATGGAAACATTGTAGCGATCGGAGACCTGTTCTAGGGTTTCTCCCTTCTTTACCTTATGAGTGGTAAACTTTTGAGCGGTCGCCTTGCAACTCAGCAACGTAAATGCCAACAGTAGTATGGTATTCTTCAATAACTTGTTCATATCTATTCCCATTCTATGGTTGCCGGAGGTTTGGAACTGATGTCGTACACCACCCTATTTACTCCCGGTACTTTATTGATAATATCGTTAGAGGTTTTTTGTAAAAATTCGTAGGGCAAATTTACCCAATCGGCGGTCATCCCATCGGTACTTTCCACTGCACGCAAAGCTACACATTTTTCATAGGTACGTTCGTCTCCCATAACGCCTACACTATTTACGGGCAAAAGCATGGCTCCGGCCTGCCAAACCTTATTATAAAGACCATTTTTTCTTAAGCCATCAATAAAAATGGCATCTACCTCTTGCAAAATTGCCACTTTATCCTTGGTGATATCTCCTAAGATTCGAATTGCCAATCCCGGACCTGGGAAAGGGTGTCTTCCTAACAGCTCCTTATCCAATCCCATACTGGCACCAACTCTACGGACCTCATCTTTAAATAACATTTTCAATGGTTCTACTACTTTCAATTTCATATAATCGGGTAATCCACCAACATTATGATGACTTTTTATGGTTGCCGACGGGCCTCCGGTAGCCGAAACCGATTCGATAACATC
>CALIJE010000033.1 GCA_938017825.1 uncultured Flavobacteriaceae bacterium | reverse complement strand
TAGCCCCTTTATGGTATTCAAATTATTGCTTTTGAAATTTTAGATTTTTGACGCGGCCGGAATCTAGTTCAAAACCAGCGACTAGATCATTGGTTCTTTGAAATCGTGCCAAACCAAATGGCAAACTAAATTTATCGATATCTGAAATTGTGCACGCTTCAGCTTCTCCATCTTCAATCTTTGCTGATAAGACTTCATCTTTTAAGGCGAATATATAGGTTACGTTCAATTCTTTGCTATAGTAGCGACCCACATAATCATTCAAATCAATCCCCGAAGTATCTACTTCTTTTTTTCTTTTGGCTATTGTTTCTCTGCCACCCTGAACTACTTTTAGGGTCTGCGTCTGGGACTCTTCTAGATTGGAGAAGGTGAAGTCAAGGTCTTTTGTTCCTGGTATTTCATAGGTATTGCCAGTTGTTTTTGCAATTGCGTAAGACGACTTGTTCCAATTCTGAAGTACATTAAGAGAATCATTTTTGATAGACAAACTTAGACTAACCCCAGCTTCTATCTCATATGTTCCTATTATTTGATCGAATGTAAATTCCTCTTTTGGTACTTCAACTTTCGGCTTTGTATTGGCTTCCTCGATCGTTTCAATAAATTGATCTTTTAAAAGTATATCGGCTACACGGTTTGCTAAACCCGAGGCGTTGGCATCACCTCTATTTGCAAAGAGTGCAACGGTTAGTTTTTGATCCGGAAAACGCAATAGTTCTGCTCTGAAACCTACGAACGCCCCTCCGTGACGTATCGTTTTCAGACCTTTGTATGTGTCAATAAACAAGCCTGCAGCATAATCTATAGATTCTCCATTATTTAGGCTGCCTTGCTGGGTCATCATTTTCCAAAAGGACTTACTGAGTATGGATGAACTATAAAAAGCATCATCCCATTTTTTGATATCGTTGATGGTGGTAAAAATTCCACCATCTCCAATCATATCCAGGGTAGTCATGCTTATACGATAACCGTTATTAGCTGAAGGCATATAGCCTGAGGCCCTTTTTTTTACAATTTGTGTATGATCATTATGAAAATGGGTGTCGCCCATTTCGAGCGGATCAAAAAGAACCTTCTTCGCGAATGCTGCCATAGATTCCCCAGATACCTGTTGCACGATCTGCCCTAAAAGCCAGTACCCTGAATTGCTATATAGAAATTCTTCGCCTGGTTCAAAATTAAGATCCTCTTGCCGCACCAACCAGTTCATGATATCATCATCAACATAATGGTCGTCGTTCCCAATACCTTTTAGGTAGGCTAGCTGTAGATAGTCGCGAACACCACTGGTATGATTCAATAGCTGTTTTATCGTAATTTTTTCTGCATAGGCCGGAAATTTGGGAAAGTACTTTTTTAAATTGTCATCAAGGCTTAGTTTGCCTTTTTCCGCTAGAAGCACTATACATGCAGCTGTAAATTGTTTGGAGGTAGAGGCAATTCTAAAGACCGAGTTTGCCGAGTTTGGAATAGTATATTCAAGATTGGCCATGCCGTAGCCTTTTGCATAAATTAGTTCACCTTCCTTAATAATGCCCAAGGCAGCACCAGGTGAATCATTGGTATTCCATTCAGCAAAAATACTATCAATAGCAGTACTTTCTTTGATTTGACCAGATGTATGTGCCGTTATTGCAAGGAGGATAATCAATAAGATGTGTTTTTTCATAGGATGTATTTTGATGCAAATTGTGATCTTATCAAATATAGTTGTGCTAGTCCAACTTTTTAAAACTTAACTCTTAAATATTTCTAAATTCACTACTATTAGTGTGAATATCTGTGATTTTTTGGTGGGCTAGCGTTTTGCTAATAAAGTACGTGGTATGATCATGAAAATGAGGACTCTCTAAGGGCTTAGCGATGAAGCAGGTGATAGGAAAGGTTATGGCAACCACAGATGTTCCAAGTCTAATTTGATTGGTCACGGTTGAAGTACATATAGGAAGGCTACGTACTGCTAAAATTTGGGCACATGCTGATTGGCGCTCATCAAATTCGAGCGAATTTAATATTTAGAAATGTACCCGACGACTATTTCTGTGCGAGTACCTTAGACAAGACTACGACGCCCCAAAAGGCCAGTAAGACACCGATTGTAGAGCAGCCAATCGAAAGCATTTTAGAGTGGTCGTTTGTCATTAAGGTTTTGCCCAATACAGTGCATAATAAGCCAATAGCAGTAAGGGCAAGCCCAACTAGATTTTTTTTGTTTTTTGTTGATAAGTCCATAAGGTCGGTGGGTTGGTATTAATTTCGTTTCAATATTAAATGTAATAAAAATACTACAAATAATAAAAAATTAGTATTGATTTTACCAACTATGGTCTTAAACATTTCGGCCTTCATTTCAAATCCGCAAAACGACCTAGCTGTATTTTGATTTTAAGCTTTAAGGCCTGGAATCCACATACCCATAGTAGCCACTGCTGATCCTACAGCTATACACATGGTAAGGAAAAAAAGAAATACCGAAACTGCGATTTTTCGTATTGGCAGTTTAGTTTTTTTGGCATTAAAATAGAGTCCGGCGAAGAGTACCGGGCATATATAACTAAAGGTATAGAGCATGTTCAAAGCCGGACCTTCAAAGCTGTCAATATCTAAACCAACAGGCCCCTGCCATAAGGCCAGCCATAGCATTAAGAACACACGAAAAAACCAGACTCCGCTCATAGCCAAGAAAAGGCGAATTGCCCATCTGCGATGTACATCCAATTTTCTTGCCAGTGCGTATTTGATCGTAAAAAAGGCACAGCCTAAAATAAATACGGCATTGGCGCTAATAAACAGGGCCCCAGTTAGGCCACCGACCATACCACGTACCCAGGCCAAACACAAACCGGCCAAACTGATTAAAAACGCGCCAGAAATATAGACGCGACCATTAAAACGATGAAAGCGCGGAAATCTGGCCCGTATTTTTTTCATTAGTTGCAATGGGCCTCCAATGGTAATAATCGCGGCCATGGCCATGTGTATGCCAAAAAATATATTCCCCCATACATCATTGACCACATAACCGTGCGGCGAAGCGGTATTCCAACGTTCAAAGTCACCAGCAAGGCCGCTCACCCCATATAAACCCATAATATAAAGCGCAAAAATGAATTGCCCAATGACGACTACGACGAACCAACTGATAACAGAAATTCTAAGTAGTTTTGATGCTTTTGAATGGGCTTTATTGCTAATGGTCGATGATTCCATAGTGGTGAATTTGATGATTGATAACGAAGTCTGTTATAATAACAGACGCGCATTTTGCCCGATGCGTTGCCTAAGCCTTTGGAGTTAAACTCTCTTTTTCGGCATAAGTATTGAAACGTGGTTTTATAAGACTCCCTTCATTACTTGAAAGGAATAGAGAAGCCAGTGAGTAGTATCGTCTACTCTATAATTTCACTAATTTGAACCACAGGCTGAATATTGGTGAAGTTTGGAATATCACCTACAATTTCACCTGCAACCGGACCGAAAGCGGCTCGATAGTCTTCTAGTGCATCAAAATATAGATAACCAATGGCCAAAAAAGGAATCGAATCTTCAGGAGTACGCCCGGCTACGCCCTTATCGATTTCGTATTTTATGAGTGGGTCGCCCAGCAAACGAGCCACTAACGGCATATGTGTACTGGCATAGTAGTCCATATCAAAGGTTTTGCCCGCCCCATTGGCATAGAGTAGGGTTACCTTTACCATACCCGGTTCTATTTTGGGGGTAGTAGTTACGTTTTTTTCCTGACAACTTCCAAAAATCAGCAGTACTCCAAGTAAGAGGATAGTGTTTTTTAATTTCATGTTTTGTTGTTTCAAGTTCTTAATGATCATCATATTGAAATAGATTTTAATCCTAACTTTGTACTTCCGCTAGACAATAATCATTTCTTGCCTAGTTAAAGACAAGATGCCCTTAACGAAGGTTAGTCCTTTGGGATTATTTAATTCACCGGACTTAGTATTAATTTGTCAACTGCAACGGAGTCGATCTTGGTTCTGGAGAAGTACACCGGAAAGTAGTTATCCTTGGCCCAACTTTCGAAGAGATTCGAGTAGAACGGACTCTCGGGATCACCTGATTGACCGGGGCTATTCGTGCCCACAGCAGCATCCCAATCCCCAGTATTGACGATCATTCTAAAAGAAGCCCCACTACTTTGCCTTAAATTGCCACCGGTAGAGCCTGGGGTATAGGCATTGCCACCACGTGGCAACGGCCCTAGATCTAATTTTGATCTGGTCGCTTTGTTTACAGCATTGCTCAAGGCATGTTCCATGTACGTATGCTTGTTTTTTTCTTGCCCATACCGCCATTTGTCCATATCAGCACCTAGAACATGTTCTAAATCGGCTACGGCATTGATAAAAGCTTCACTCAAAAACTTGTTTCTGCCCAATAGGGGCGAGGACCCAAAACGAGCATCTGGTTTGGAAAGCCAATCCATAATACGCTTAAGTTGAATTCCGGGAACAATGGCCTTGCCAGATTCCGGAATAAACCGCTCATTTGCCATTCTCTTGATCTGGTTTTCCCAAGCCACATAAATAGCTGCTGGAATTGAATTTGCAGACAGGGTATGGTCCCAATCTTTAAAAAGAACCTTGGCTTCCGCTGCCTTCCCTTCAAAAGCGATCGCATCCAACATAGGAATTAATTGTCTGGCAGGTATCGAATTGTAGTCGGTTTGAAGCGACTTCATATCGTTCATTGTCAATTTTTTGCCAGCTCCCAAAACTTCATCGACCCTATTTCCCCTGTATGGATCTGACCACGAATAACCTACGGCATCCCAATGCTCATAATCGTTTGGCGTTACATTCTGATTGGCAGTGGCCAAATAGCCTTTTTCAGGATTATAGGCATGAGCTTTTTCTATAATGGGTAGGTAGCCATCCCATTCATATCGCCCATCCCCGGGAACTGGAACAAGTCCGCTAAAATTTCTGCGTATAGGAGCAATGCCAACAGCTTGCCAACCAATATTTCCTTTGGTGTCGGCCCAGATCATATTCTCTCCCGGAATATGACTATAGTTACAGGCCTCACGAAACTCTTCCCAAGTTTGGGCCTGATCCATGCGCAGCGAGGCTAAATAGGGAGAGCCTCCGGGTTCTAACCAAGCGCAGCGAACGGCATAGGCCTTTTGGTTTTTGACGTCAGTAAAGACCACAGGGCCATGTTGCGTATAAAACAGGTCGGCATGGTAATCGGCTTGCCCTTTTACAAGAATCGTTTCCGAGACTTTGGTCATGTTCACCCATTCGCCCTTGTATTTATATTGTTGCGGATTTTCGGGGTTTAGGTCATAGACGTATAGATCTTCCCCATCGGTACGATACACGGTAAGTCCCCAAGCTCCATGCTCATTATGGCCGATTGAAATTCCTGGAATTTCCGGTTCGCCACCCCCGATCACATTCCAACCAGGGGCCACCAAATGTGCCATATACCGTAACGAAGGTACGGCTATAGTGCGATGCGGGTCATTGGCCATATAGGTATGGCCATCTGCCATCAATTTCCCGCTGATCACCCAATTGTTACTGCCAATGGCTAACGAATCGTTTTTGCCTTCGTGCAATGATAAGACAGCCTCTTCTTCAGCCTTCATTTGATAGGAGGGAAGCACATCTTCCCGTTGAAATTTTACGGGTTTTCGATAGGCATTGTACAATTCCAAGATATCGTCAGAGAGCAAGTCGGTATTAATAACAGGGTCAATATTAAGATTAGGTTCTTTAGGATGCAGCCAATAAAGGTCTTTCACGGTTTCTTCACCTAATTCAGCGACTGCCCGTCCTATTTGTAGCTCTTGCCCAATATTACCCAAGAGCCCTTGATGCCTTGAAATAACCACTTCGGGTGTCCATAGTTGTGGCTTTAAATCGAGTATCTGAAATTCTATTGGGAGTTTCTCCGGGGTTTGTAGGATCTCTGTAATATAGGCATTGACCCCATTGGTATAAGCGGTAATAATTTCAGACCCGTCCTTATGGTAATAGTCCATTTCAGTGGTCATATCCCCCCTGAATTTAAAGAGCCGTGTTCCGATATCTCTTTTCAGTTCGCGTTCGCCAAGAATTTCAGCCACAGTTCCGGTTGCCTGCCGCCGCCAAATTTCGAACTGAAACAACCGGTCTTTTGCCGCGGCATAACCTTGGGCAAAAAATAGATCCTTTTGGTTCTTTGCATAAATATGGTTGATACCCCATTCGTCTCGAATGATTTCTACAGCTTCCGACAGGCCCTCAACTTCCAAGGTATTGGCATTTGAAGTATTGCTATCCGTACACCCTAAACCAAGTATTACAACCAAAAAAAAGAGACGAAGTTTCATAAATTCAAAATTTCAAGAATCCCGCAAGGCTTACTTTCCTTCAAATTTACCCATATACCGTTTCCACAGTTTGGTCTGGTGTGTTTCCAAAGAAATTGTTCTCCCATCTATAAAGGCATGGGTGAGTTGATTGCCCATCATATCCAATGCATCGCCTTCCGAAATAAATAGGGTGGCGCTCTTGCCTACTGCCAAGGTCCCATAATCGGCATCGATACCTAAGATTTTGGCAGTATTGCCCGTAATCATGGCCAAGGCCTGCTCTTTGTCTAGGCCTTGTCCTACCACTTGTCCTGCATAAAAAGGGAGGTTACGTGTCTGAAAGTTCGAGGCATCTGAATTTTGAATTGCCACCAGCAAGCCGGCATCCGACAAGAGTTTGGGGAGCTTGTAAGGCAGATCATAGTCTTCATAATCAAAATAAGGTCGGTTGTGCGTAAACTGAACCAATACAGGTATATCATGTTTTTTGAGGAAATCTGTGATTTTATAGGCATGATATCCTCCCACTAAAACCACATTTTTCGCACCGCCATTTTTGGCCGTTGTAATCGCATCGATAATCTCACGCTCACCATCGGCATAGACATATAGTTTTTGACTTCCGTCAAAAATACCTTGCATTGAAGCATGCGCCGGATTCATTTCTTTGGATGAACCTTGCCCGTATGCCATAGCACTCTTCATAAAATCAGCCACAGCATCAACGGCTTTTGAATAGTCTTTATTGGGTTTAAATCCGGGATCCTCACCCATCCACCAACGGCCTCGTCGAAAGGAGTTCGGCCAGCGTAGGTGTACGCCGTCATCAACTTTTACCGCAGCATCTTCCCAGTTCCATGCATCGAACTGAACAATTGATGAGGTTCCTGATATACGCCCCCCCTGCGGCGTTATCTGTCCAAGTAGCACGCCATTTGGGCGCATACTTTCTACTACTTTGCTTTCTGCATTATAGGCAATTAGACTGCGTACATGTGGAATAATTTCCCCGATTTCATCTGAATCGTTACTGGCGCGTACGGCATTGACCTCAATTAGGCCAAGGGCCTTGGTGGGAGCAATAAAACCTGGATACACATGTTTGCCTGCGGCATCGATAACGGTGCCTTTAGTGGCAGCATCGGTGCCCATGGCCGTAATTTTGCCGCTTTCGAAAACGATCGTGGCGTTTTCTATAACAGTGCCATCACCAATGTGAGCGGTTGCCCCTGTTATACTAATGGCTTGCGACTGAGCAGGGGCAGGGGTCTGCTGTGCCCAGCATGTCGCTCCTAAAACGAGGAGCAGAACGATGAATATATTTTTCGACTTGTTCATATTTATGTTTTTAATTTCTTGCTATTGATTAATCGCTTTCGCAGGTATGGATTTCCTTTTTTCGCATTTTCGGCGCCTGCATTTGACCGCCACCGGCTTTTTCGGCCAGCATCATATTGATCAATTGGTTGCGTTCTTTTTTAACAGCTTCCCGCATTTGTAGATCCTTTTCCAAATCAAAATAGGTAGCGCCATCGATAATCGTCTTTTCCGCCTTGGTATAAACAGACATCGGATGTCCGTTCCACAAGACCAAATCTGCATCCTTACCAACTTTAATGCTCCCTGTTCGATCATCTAAATGCAATAATTTAGCGGGATTGATGGTTACCATATTCCAGGCTTCCAACTCCGTCATTCCGCCATACTTAACCGTTTTTCCGGCCTCTTGGTTCAATCTCCTGATCATTTCGGCATCATCGCTATTGATGGCTACGGTTACCCCTTGACTATGCATAATAGCTGCATTGTAAGGAATCGCATCGTTCACCTCATATTTATAGGCCCACCAGTCACTGAAGGTACCTCCGCCGACACCATGCTCCGCCATTTTATCGGCGACCTTATAGCCTTCGAGAATATGCGTAAAGGTGTTGACTCGGAAACCGAACTTTTCAGCTACCTTCATCATCATATTGATTTCACTTTGTACATAGGAATGGCAACTGATAAAACGTTCGCCATTCATTATTTCGACAAGGGTTTCCATTTCCTCATCATAGCGAAACGGCTGTCCACTCTTCTTTTTGACCTCATACTCCTTGGCGCGTTGAAAATAATTCGTGAATACCTGTTCTACGCCCATTCGGGTTTGGGGAAAACGACTAAAACTTTGCCAGTTGCTCTGTTTTACATTTTCACCCAATGCAAATTTGATGAACTTGGGAGAATTGTCATAGATCATATTTTCTGCACTTTCGCCCCATTTTAACTTCATAATTGCCGAACGCCCCCCGATAGGATTGGCCGAACCGTGTAGCAGCTGTAAAGAAGTAACCCCGCCGGCAAGGGCGTGGTAAATGCCTTTGTCCTCAGGATCTACAACATCTTCCATTTTTACTTCGGCCGAAGAATTATGCCCTGCTTCGTTTATGGAAAGGCCCGCAATATGGCTATGCTCGTCAATGACGCCCGCGGTCAAATGTTTTCCAGTGGCATCAATGACCTTTGCGCCGCCTGCACTGAGGTTTTTTCCAACTTTGGCGATCTTCCCATTTTTGACCAATACATCGGTACCTTCAAGTATGCCCTCTTCTTCACTTGTCCAAACGGTGGCATTTTTAAAAAGCATATTTTCCGATTTTGGAATGGCCGAATAACCATAGGCAATATTAGGGAAGGTAACCGGCACCAATTCAGGTGCTTTCGCTTCTGGTTTGTCTTTCTTTTCTTCTTTTTCGGAAGCTTTGAACGGTGCTGTCTTACGCGCATTGAATTGTCCATCGTTTCCGTTCGGCAAGGCGACCTTACCACCGATATCATCTGAGGACTCCATGACCAACCCGGTCATGCGATAATTTTTCTTGTCCTTATCTGCGAATGACAATTGTATCCAATCGCTGCTGTAACTGAACTTTGATTTGAGTTTGATGGTATCTTTTTTGATTGCCACCTTGGGTTTTCCTGCTTCTCCGGTTACAGACATTTTGAAAGTTTGTCCGCCGGCCGAAAGATCGTACTCGCCGCGAATGTCCTTTAAAGACATATCGCTAATTACATTTTTATGCCCTTGCACCCAGTTTTCATAAATGGAGGTTTTCTTATCGAAAATATCACCAGAGGTAATCAAGAAATTTGCATACCTACCATTCTGCAAGCTGCCTATTTGTGAAGATTTTCCTAGGAGCTGTGCTGGTACAATAGTCAATGCTTCCAGCGCCTTCGTTTTTGATAGCCCATATTCTATGGCCTTCATTACTTTCTTTTTGAAATCCCCTATCTTCTTTAATTTATGGGCTGTCAATGCAAAGGTTACTCCGTTTTCGGCCAATATTTTTGGATTTGCCGGGGCTTGGTTCCAATGGCGCATATCGGCCAAAGCAACATAGCCCGCTGCATACGGATCCGATACATCATAGGCATCTGGAAAATTTATAGGAAGAATAAGTTTTGCGCCTGTTGATTTGATATCCGCAACTCGTTCGTACTCATCGCCACCTCCTACAATAGTATATTGAATACCAAACTTATCTCCTATACCATCAGCGCGAACCACATGCCCCTTATCACCAGCCTCGAAAATCTGAACCATACCCTTATTCGCATTGAGGGCCTCAAGTGAGCGATCTTTTGTAGATACCTTGCCTTTGGTATACCAATTCGCGTCGTAATACATTTGTCGCAGCAATGCCATACTGCCCATTAAAGATGTGGGGTATGATTGGTTGCTAGCTATACTCTTACTCAATGAGAAGTGATGGCCAGAACGATCGTCCAAGATGCGATCTGCATCACTACCCTGACCATTTAGTGCTACAAGTACTCCGGTTCCGCGCGCTATGCCATCATGAATATGGGTATTTACGACTCCAAAACCTGCATCGCGCAAAGATTTAGCCTTCTTATCGTCATATTTGAATTTTTCAATAGCATCGC
Source organism: uncultured Flavobacteriaceae bacterium (assembly GCA_938017825.1). GTDB lineage: Bacteria > Bacteroidota > Bacteroidia > Flavobacteriales > Flavobacteriaceae > Pelagihabitans. The sequence goes on along the minus strand of CALIJE010000033.1, from coordinate 11,283 downwards.
TCTCTGGCATGATATGGTCGTTCCAGTAAAAGCCTTCACGTTTGGTATCATACTGCGCTGAACGTCCATTGCGCTCGGCGCGTTTTGGTTTTGAAACCCCGAAGGCCGAGTAGGCATCGATAAAGGATGGGTAAATCGTCTTCCCACTTAAATCTACCGTGACAGTATTTTTAGGAAGCACTAGGGTCTTGCCCACTTGCTTTACTTTCCCATTTTGAATAAGCAATGTACCCCCATCAATTACTTGGGTAGGGGTTACGTAGATCTTGGCATTAGTAAAGGCCGTGTAGTTGTTGTTCTTTGATTTTACACCGTCGTTCTTCGGAAAATATTCCTGTGCAACAAGGGTGGCACTGCACCAAAATAGTGCGAGTGCGAGAAGTCGCATTTTCATATAGGTTCAATTAGTTATTAGTAACTTTAAATGTAAGGGAAGTGAGGGGATATTGCTGCTTGTTTAGACTTTTTTAACACTATGCTTAACCATGCGGAGGATATGGCATTTTTCTTCAAACTTTGAATTTTGTGCCAAGAGCATTATTACATTATTTCTTAGAGTGGATGGAGTTTGTGATAACCTGCCATTAGGTACACCACGCGACTATAACTTTTTATGCCATCAGTCTGATTGTTCGCCTTTAAAAAAGCACTGAATACAGATTCGAAAAGAGGTTCCACAGGGTTTTTATAGGCTTCATTGAAATCACGTAGTTCGCGATAGTTTTTTTTAGTGCCCTCGTTCAATTCTTCATAGAGCTTTTCGAATTCAACCTTATCAGTGCGATACACTGCATTTAGACAGTGATTGAGTCCGTATGCAGCAGCTGAATATTGAAAATATGGGTCTTTATTCTTTAAGGTTACTAAATAGCCAATAAAATTGGTCTCGTTCTCAGCAGAATAGCCCACCTGATGTCCGATTTCATGACCGCTGATGACCGGAAACCGAAAAATTGGTGTCAAGGCGTTTACTTGAGCTTCGTTTGTAAAAGGGTTCAAATAGCCACCGATACCCATATAACTTGAAAGCGTACTAAACATCGACTTTTTTATACTGCGATTTTGATAGCGCAAAAAGGGAAGTTCGTTCTTAATATGCTCATAGCCTTCCATTGTTTTTTCAAAAACCTCATTGCGTTCATAGGGTATACGCACTATTTGGGTAGAATCTGATGTTAACGCGAATTGCAGTTCATTGGTTTTACCAAGCAAGTCTTTCGTCAGTGCCAGAATATCTTCATATTCAGGTCGATCTACAATACCAAGATTTTTGGAAATAGGCTCCCGATGGTAATTTAACCCCCAGACAAGGTGAAAGGTGAAGTAGAAAACGGCAAGTACCAAGAATACATTACGTAGAAATGACAGGGGTTTTCTTCGAATGCGTTTGCGGTATCTGATGAGGTATCGTACGGCCAAAATAAGGAGTGCTGTATATATGATTTCCCCAACCGAAAAGGGAATCCACCCGAACAATAAGCGAAAAAATTTGCTGATACCCGGATATATACCAGTGCTATAGTACCGCTCTACCCATTCGGGATGCCCGGAAAGCCATTTGACCAAAAAGATTTGTGGCAGAATGCTGATCGCAATGCCATTTCGGAGCTTGTTATTCATTCCTTCAAAAATAGCCATTTCAAATTGCTATCTGTATTTTTGAAATCATAAAATAAGAGACATGAATACTGAAATAAGAGCGCTTGAACCGACAGCAGTTTGGAATAAATTCGCTGATTTGAATGCTGTGCCTCGACCTTCTAAAAAGGAGGAACGCGTTATTCAATTTATGGTCGATTTTGGCAATGCCCTGAGTTTGGAAACTATGACTGATGCGGTTGGGAATGTTATTATTCGGAAACCCGCCACAGCGGGTATGGAGGATCGAAAGATGGTGATTCTGCAATCACATCTAGATATGGTACATCAGAAAAACAAGGATACCGTTTTTGATTTCGATACCCAAGGCATTGAAATGTTCATTGCAGATGATTGGGTTAAAGCCAAGGGCACCACCTTAGGTGCCGACAATGGTATGGGGGTAGCCGCAATAATGGCAGTATTGGAAAGTACAAGTATTCCTCACCCACCTCTAGAAGCTCTTTTTACAATAGACGAAGAAACTGGAATGACCGGGGCTATGGGCTTGGAGGGGGGCGTGCTTCAGGGCCAAATTCTACTAAATTTGGATACCGAGGAAGATGATGAAATAGACATTGGTTGTGCCGGGGGAATCGATGTTACGGCAACCAGAAGTTATAAGGAAGAGCCCGTGGATGGTGCCACGTTTAAAGTAATCGTTGAAGGTTTGCAAGGCGGCCATAGTGGTATGCAAATTCACGAGGGTCTAGGGAATGCCAATAAGATCATGAACCGCTTACTCTATATGGCCTCCTCTAAACATGGTATTCGAATTGCGGCCATTGATGGGGGTAGTTTGCGGAATGCGATTCCCAGGGAAAGTTATGCCGAAATTGTACTTATAGGCGATACGGCTGCATTTAAATCGGATTTTGATGCGTTGACCAGAATAATTGCTCAAGAACTGGCACTAACAGAGCCTGAACTATCAATGAGCTTAAGCTCCTGTTCTCCAATACAGATGGTCATGGAATTGAATGCGCAGCAAGCCCTTTTAAACAGTGTTTATGCCGCCCATAACGGCGTGTACGCAATGAGTGCCGCTATGACCGATTTGGTGGAAACTTCGAATAATGTGGCACGGGTTGAGGTTCGAGACGGAAACATTAAAATAGGATGTCTTACGCGATCTTCGGTAAATTCGGCAAAAATAGACCTGGCCCAAACCTTACGAGCAGCTTTTGATCTTGGTGGATTTGAGGTCTCTTTGGATGGGGAATACCCTGGTTGGCAACCCAATCCTGATTCTGAGATATTGAAAGTCTTGGAAAGCAAGTACGAATATCTATTCGGCGAAAAGGCACGAGTGGTGGCCTGTCATGCAGGTTTAGAGTGTGGTATTCTGGGAAAGAACTATCCCCATATTGATATGATCAGTTTTGGTCCTACAATCAAAGGGGCACACTCGCCTGATGAGCGGGTACAGATTTCCTCGGTTCAGAAATTTTGGAACTATTTATTGGAAATATTGAAGGATAGCCCTAGAAAGTAGGGTTTTTGGCCCGTAATTCGGCGCGTACCAAAAGCCCCGATTGTGTGAGCATGGCATCGGGCCAACCGCCAGTTCCACTTGCTCCGGGCTTTACAGCGGCCGAGCTTTCTTCCTTGTCGTTGATCGACCAGTTTAGCCATGAAATATTATTGGCATCTAGGAAGGCCCACCACCTTTCCGCTTCTTCTACGTCTATAAACCCATCACCGGTATATTCTGTAACACCATATTCCGTTACGAAAATTGGAATGTCGGCATCTATGGCAATTTGCGCCAAATCACGTAATTCCTGTTTATGGGAAGCAGCGTAATAGTGTAATGTATACATTACATTTTCGTCGGCCAAGGCATTGCCAATAACCTCGTCGACCCTTGTTGACCAAGATCTAGTACCAGCAATAATAATATTGTCAGGATCGTATTTTCGAATTTCATTGATAATCGTTTCGTGATACGGTTTAATTACATCGTTCCAAGATGAAGTGTCGAGCGGTTCATTATAGGTTTCATAAATAATATGCGGCTGGTCCCCATATTTTTGGGCCACTTCTGCAAAAAAGGCTTTGGCTTCTTCCAAATTGTCTTCTGCATGGTGACTGTGCCAATCAACCAAGACATAAATTCCTTCTTCTATAGCCCCATCGATTACTGTAAATATGCGTTCTTTTTGACTTTCTTGATTATCAAGATATCCACCCGGTTCTTGTACTCCTAGTGAGGCTCGAACAATAGTCACGTTCCAATCTTCCTTCAACCATTTTACTACTTCCTTAGTATAGAATTGCGGCCACCAGTTGCTCCAAGAAAGAGACATGCCGCGCAACTGCACGGGGGTACCATTTTTATCGACCATGTTCTTACCGGAAACACTGAGTTGTCCATACTCGCCGACTACGGTTTTATCGGTTTCATCCGGGTTTCCGTTGTCAGGGTTCCCATTATCCGGTGTTTCACTATCCGGAGTTGGTGAACTAGGATCAGGGCTTTCTGAACCGGAACAGGCTACTGTCAACATCAGTAATATTACTAGAGTATTAAGGAATATTTTGTTCATAGTGCCGCTTTAAATTTAAAACCCAGAAAAGTCAGATATATTGCAATTTCAAGTGAAGGTATAAAAAAACCCGCGGTTGCGGGTTTTATATCTTGGCGTGATGATTATTCTTGAATTCCGGAAATCTCGATATCGAAGACTAAATCCGCGTTTGGGGGTATTGCGCCTCTGGCACCACCTCTTGGTCCGTACCCTAAATGAGAGGGAATGAACACTCGAATTTTATCTCCTACATTCATAGAGAGTAGGCCTTCTCTGAAACCATGAATGAGTTGGGCCTCTGGACTATAAGCCATTGGAGTGGGTTCATAACCTCTTCCCAATTTTCTACGTTCGTCATACATATTGAACTTTCTGGCCACCTCTTCATAATTACTATCGAACAGCGATCCAGTTGCCAGGTAACCTGCATATGAAACCATAACCATTTGGTCTATTTTTGGTCGCTCGCCATTACCTTCTTTCACTTGCAATATGCGAAGGCCAGAGGGCAATTCGGTCGCCTTTTCTTTTTCAGTTAGAAACTGTGAGGCCATTTCGGCCTTAATTTTATTCAAAGCCGCAATTTTGGCCTCTTCTTCTGCAAAATAATCGGTCATGATTTTATTGGCATCAAAATTCTTGGCCGCTTTTCCATTCTTGATAATGACAACCGTTTTCATCATAACCGTGTCAATTGGCCTGTTATTTCCTGGGGTTACCTTAACATTGGCTATAGAATCAACCACTTCCAAACCTTTTATTACCTCACCAAATACAGTATGTCTGCCATTCAGGGAAGGATATTTTACATGCGTGATAAAGAATTGACTGCCATTGGTCCCAGGGCCACCATTTGCCATAGAAAGGATCCCAGCTCTATCATGCACAAGTGAATCATTGAATTCATCTTTGAAGCGATAGCCCGGATTTCCCATTCCCGTGCCTTGCGGATCCCCGCCTTGAATCATGAAATTTTTCATGACTCTGTGAAAAATGAGTCCGTCGTAAAATTTCTTGCCCTTAAATTCTTCACTTACGAAAGTATTGGAACCGTCGGCCAAGGACACAAAATTAGCTACGGTAACAGGTGTTTTTTCATATTCAAGTTTCACAATGATATCACCTTTATTGGTCTGTATGTCTGCGAAAACACCGTCTCCCAAATCTGTATATTGGGAAGACTTACAGCCTAAAAGAACTAGGGTAGCGGTTAGTAAGAAAACATAAACTTTTTTCATGGAATTGTATAATTAAGGTTCGTTTATCAAAAGGGAATCTTTCTCGATTTTTAATATGGTAATGGTTGATTTAATAGGGGTGTTCATGCCGATCTTATCTCCGTCACCCGGATAGCCATATGCCAACGATGAAGGAAATAAGAACGTAGCGGTCTCGCCTATTTTCAGAAGTTTTACACTGTAGCGCAATCCTGGAAACAATTCCTCCATATCTACTTTGTATTTCACGATACCAATTGATTCCCCAGTATATATGGTGTCATTGGCAAAGCCCATTACATTATAGGCGAGGGTAACCAAATCGTTCGGCTGTGGCAGATAGGACGCTTCATCGTTCTTCTTAACGTAATAGAACCATGAACCACTAGCAGTATGCTCGTAATGGTGCAGGGAATCTTTTGCAATAGTCTCTTTGATAAGTTTTTCCTCTTGTGCCAACAGTCTTTTATTGCGTTCTAAATTTGCACCAAAAAATTTCCCGGTTTTTTGCTGAATAGGGCGCCTGGGTTCTGGCTGCCCACAACTGGCAAGCACTACAAAAGTCAATAAAATCGTAAAAAAACGTGGATTAGACATATTGATATGTTGTAAAATCATCCTAATTCGAAATCCTGGTACCAGTTCCCAATTCTTTTTTGTATGCTCTTAAATACCCTAAGAAATTCTGTACTGTTTTTTCCATGCTCTCGTCACTTTTTCCACCAGCTGCGTTGGTATGGCCTCCGCCCTGAAAGTGCGCTCTAGAGAATTCGTTCACTGAAAAATCCCCAATAGAACGAAGCGATATTTTAATGATCTCTTCTTCTTTATTTTCTATAAAGATCAACGCGAAGATAATACCATCTAAGGTCAATCCATAATTTACAAAACCTTCCGTGTCGCCTTTTTTGAATTTATAACGATCTAATTCTTCTTGGCTCAAGGTGATATATGCGGTTCTGTACTCCTCAAGAATTACCATGTTCTTTAGGGCACAGCCTAATAGATGCAATCGGCTAGGGGAATTGGTGTCATATATTTGCCGATGTATTTCAGTGTTTTGAGCGCCTCTGTCAATAAGGTCGGCTATTATAGTATGCGTTCTGCTCGTAGTAGATCTAAATTTGAATGAGCCGGTGTCGGTCATAATCCCGGTATACAAACAATTGGCCATTTCGGCGGTTACCTTATCGGTATCACCCAAATAATTCAAAAACTCATAGACCATTTCGCAGGTACTACTTTTGCTCACATCAGAATAGGTAACTGTGGCATAATCGTCTGGAGCTTGATGGTGATCTATCATTACGAATTCGGCCATGGAACTTTCCAATAAAGGTGCCATTTGACCTGTTCTCCCCAAATGGTTAAAATCTAAGGTGAAAATCAACGAAGCATTGGCCAACTTTTCCTTAGCTTGTGTATTGTGTTGTTCAAAGTTCAAGATGTGCTCGTTCCCCGGCATCCATTTTAAGAATTTTGGATAATCGTTCGGCGCTATTATGGTCGCCGAAAGGCCCTTGTTCGTAAGATAATGCCACAGGCCCAAAGTTGACCCAATAGCATCGCCATCTGGATTTTTGTGCGGAATAATAACAATTTCCTGCGATGAAGCAAGTAATTCCTTTACAGCTTTGATATCCTCCGAATTCATGGCGGCAAAGATACACTTTTTAATAGCTAAGAACTACTTTTACACTAATGGTAAAAAGTGCTTAAAATGAAAAACAATCTCTTATTTTTTGGTTTGACATTGATAATTTTCGGGTGTAAATCAACGGTGAATGTACCCGTAGTTGTCGACAATTCTGATGTACCACAAAAGAACAAGTCTGATTTTACCATAGCATTTGGTTCATGTAATCGAACCGAAAAGGAAAACCTACTCTGGGATGATATTGCACAGTCGGAACCTAGCGTTTGGATCTGGGGTGGAGATAATATTTATGCGGATACCGATGATATGGCACGACTGAGTGCACTGTACGATGTACAAAAGAAAATCGAATCTTATGCTCTACTTATTTCGGATACGCCCATCATCGGTACATGGGATGATCATGATTATGGGCTAAATGACGGGGGAGTAGAGTTCAACGCCAAAAAGGGAAGCCAACAGATGTTTTTGGATTTTATGGAAGTCCCCCAAGATAGTCCCCGAAGAACGCAGGAGGGCATTTACACCTCGCATCATTATACTACTACTTCCGGTACTATTTCTGTTTTTGTATTGGATACCCGTTATTTTAGAACTGCTGTGACCCCAGATACGGATACCGACAAGAGACTGAGGCCAAACCCATATGGTGAGGGCACCGTTTTAGGGGAGACACAATGGGATTGGTTGACGAAACAATTGTCCGCTTCTACCGCAGATTTCAATGTAATCGTGAGTAGCATTCAGTTACTCTCCAACGAGCATGGTTTTGAGTGTTGGGGCAACTTTCCGCATGAGGTTGATCGCTTAAAGAAACTGATAGTGACTTCAGGAGCAGAGGGGGTAATTGTATTATCGGGAGATCGGCATATTTCAGAATTTTCCAAAGACCTTCTAGACGGACTTGATTATCCGTTAATCGATTTCACCAGTAGTGGACTTACCCATGCGTACAGTGGATTTTCCGGAGAACCAAATCCGTTTCGAGTTGGGGAGGTGGTTTTTACCGAAAGTTTTGGGACCTTGGAGTTTGATTTTACCGAAAAACAGGTACTCTTCAAAATGATTGGAGATGGCGGTGAAATTCTCGGCGAAATGGTACAGAAGTATTAGCCAATGCGTTAGACGGGAAGCGTAACTTAATGTCGAATAGGAACCGCCGTACACTTGTTGGTTGTTAAATAAACCGTATTTTTGCACAAAATTTTACAATATGACAAATAGAACATTTACGATGCTAAAGCCCGATGCTGTTGAGAACGGGCATATCGGTGCCATTTTGGATAAGATTACCAGTGCTGGTTTTAAGATCATCGCAATGAAATATACACAGTTGAGCAAAAGGGATGCCGAGGCATTTTATGCGATACATAAGGATAGACCATTTTTTGGTGATTTGGTGAGTTTTATGACGCGTGGGCCAATAGTTTCTGCAATCTTGGAGAAAGATAATGCCGTAGAGGATTTTCGTGCCTTGATCGGTGCTACGAATCCGGCAGAGGCCGCTGAGGGAACCATTCGCAAATTATTCGCCAAGGATATCGGTGAAAATGCAGTTCATGGTTCTGATAGCGATGAGAATGCGGCCATTGAAGGCGCTTTTCATTTCGCTGGTCGAGATGTGTATTAGAACTACTGACTTCCTTTATAGATCAAGCCCGATGATTCTTAAGATCATCGGGCTTGTTATTTTGCTTATAAAGTTTAGCGCAAGACCAGTTTTTTAACCAAATCCTTGCCGAGTTCTTTATTGAGCATAACGATTATTCTCGATTTGCCATGACTCAGTTCTTCGCGCAATACTGAAGAAGACAAGGAGATGTAAAGTACATCGCCGCGTAGTTCAACCCCTGTGGTATAGTTGTTCACCCCATTTCCCATGAGGGTCACCCAGGCTTCCTTTACCTGAACCTTGTCGATACCTTGTTGCAATTTATTCTTATCGATAAACGCTTTTAGGGCTTCCCCCATGGTATGATTTGTTCTCTTTTTACTCATTCGTTAGTAAACTCTAGCGGTTTAAAACGCTTATAATGGTATATAACGCCTTCTTCGTTCTTTATAATAAGGCTCGTATCGTCCAAGCCAATTAAGGTCTCGGTCCATTCACTTAATTCGTTCTTGTACCGTAACTCAAAAAGTTCGCCACTCTTGATTATCTCAAATTGCTGGGCATCATCGGAGGTGTCGAAGGTGCCATCAAATAAAGGTTGCACTTTTTTACGATAACCCTGCATTTCTTCCAAATTAAAGTAGTCTACCACGGTGGTCCACTTATACTCCTTTTCAAACCCATCGGCCAGCACAACCTTCTCAATTTCCCAATACCCATTTATAATGTTCAGTTTCTCTTGGTTGAGTTCATTCTTACAACTGAACAACAAAAGCGCCAATAAAATTATGGAAGTTCGCATGCTATAATTTAAATATTTTATAGGATTGGTGTATATCTTTTACAACATTTTCTGTTCGTTCTGCATGGGTGTCGCTAATAAAGATCTGACCGAACTTGTCATCGTTGACCAAGTTCATGATATGGGCCACCCGATTTTCATCCAACTTATCAAAAATATCGTCTAACAATAGAATTGGGGTCGTTCCTGCCTGCTGCTTAATAAATTGAAACTGTGCTAATTTCAACGCGATTAAAAATGATTTTTGTTGTCCTTGGCTTCCGAACTTCTTAATAGGATGATCTTGTATTTCGAAGCTTAAATCATCTTTATGAATGCCGACGCTGGTATATTGCAACACTCTATCTCGTTCAATATTTTTTTCTAAAAGGGAAAGCAGATCTTCCCCTTTTAACTTACTCTCGTACTTTAAATCAATTTCCTCTTTTCCGCCACTGATCATCTGATATTGTTCTCGAAAAATGGGAATAAAGGTTTCGAGAAATTCTAACCGCTTTTGAAACAAAATAGTACCATACTCGGAGAGCTGTTCGTTATATACCGCTAAGGTTGTTGGTTCAAAAGTCTGATTCAAATTAAAATACTTCAACAAGGAATTTCGCTGTGAAAGCACCTTGTTGTATTTGATCAAATCTTGCAGATAAGGTTTGTCTTGTTGGGAAATTACGCCATCGATGAACTTACGACGCGTATCGCTTCCCTCAATGATAAGGTCTCTATCGGCCGGTGAAATGATGACCAGGGGCAATAAACCAATGTGGTCTGAAAGGCGGTCGTATATCTTCCCATTTCTCTTGATGATCTTCTTTGCCCCTTTTTTTAGACTACATACTATTTTTTCATTGCGTTCTTCTTTTTCGAAATCCCCATCGACAACGAAGAATTCTTCCCCATGACGTATATTCTGGGTGGCGATTGGGTTGAAGTAACTCTTCCCGAAGGAGAGGTGGTAAATCGCATCTAAAATATTGGTTTTTCCAATACCGTTAGCCCCTACAAAACAGTTGATTTTACGGTCGAATTCGAAGTCTTTCGACTCAAAGTTCTTGTAATTCAGTAACGATAAATTGTTGAGATGCATCTAAAGAGTCGCAGGGTTTTAATTTTCAGGTGGATAACAATCCGCAAAATATCCAAAAATAACGAATAATACCCTTTCGGTTTTGGATAAAAACTTTATTTTTGCGCGACTATTAAACTAAGAATATGGCTACGTACAAAAAGCGCGGATATAAACCTAAAAATAAGCTGGAAGAACAGCAGGTAGATGAACAGGATAGCGCAACTGCTGAGGTTTTTAGCACTTTGGACGAGAGTGCATCGAAGACCGAGGAATGGGTAATCAAAAACCAAAAATATATTTTAGGAATCATTGGTGTGGTGGCTGTCGGACTTTTGGGATACTTGGGCTATACCCAATTTGTACAGAATCCGAAGAATGCGGATGCCGCTAATGAATTGTATTATCCACAGCAGTATTTCGACCAAGCTGTCGCCGCGACCACACAGAAAGACTCTCTTTTTAATTTGGCCTTGAACGGGGCAGAGGGTAAATACGGCTATTTGAATATTATTGAGGAATATCCAGGAACGAAGGCGGCCAATCTAGCCAATTATTCCGCAGGAATGGCCTATTTAAATATGCAGAAATATCAAGAGGCGGTCACCTATCTAAGTGACTTCTCATCTGATGATGCTGTTTTAGGTGCCATGGCAAAAGGCGGCTTGGGCGATGCTTTTATGCAATTGAATCAGCCTGCCGAGGCTCTAGAGTACTACGAAAGTGCCGTAAAGCACCATCTCAATGATTTTACGACCCCAAAATT
>CALIJE010000032.1 GCA_938017825.1 uncultured Flavobacteriaceae bacterium | reverse complement strand
TACGGCAGATAATTCAGGACCGGGTAAAATGTTGATCATTTCCGACGGCGACCTGATCAAGAACCAGATACGTAATAAGCGTCCTTTGGAATTGGGATATGATAAATGGACCAGCAATTACTACGGCAATAAAGAATTTTTGGTAAATGCCTTCAACTACCTACTCGATGATACCGGACTTATAAACATTCGAAGTAAACGAGTGGCGATTCCATTTTTGGACGAAACCAAAATAAGCGAGCAAAAAACCAAATGGCAGCTCCTAAATATTGGGCTTCCCGTTGTCGTCGTAGTCGTTTTCGGTTTCCTATTCAATTATTTTAGAAAGCGGAAGTATAGTGCTTAGGTGTTGATAAGTTTGTTTCGCTACATAGACGAATTCAAATATCTTTGTTTGCCCTCGATGCGCATCGAACTAGCTGATTTCATCGAAGCACTTTTATCTTAAACTTCCCTGCCAAAAGCAGGATTATAAAAAACGACCAAAATGAAATTTATAGTAAGCAGCACGTATCTTTTGAAGCAGCTTCAGGTATTGGGCGGTGTCATCAACAATAGCAATACACTCCCGATATTGGATAATTTTTTATTCGATTTGAAAAAGGATAAACTCACGGTTTCTGCTTCGGATCTAGAAACCACCATGAGCTCGGTGTTGAACGTAGATTCAGATAATGAAGGTGTTATTGCTGTACCTGCACGACTGTTATTGGAAACCTTGAAAACGTTTCCTGAACAACCTTTGACTTTTGTTGTTGAGGATAATAATACGGTAGAGATCAGCTCAAATCATGGTAAGTATGCCTTGGCCTATGCCGACGGGGCAGAATTCCCGAAGGCTGTAGAACTTGCGGACCCAAGCTCTACGATCATCTTAGGTGATATCCTGGCGACAGCCATCAATAAAACGATTTTCGCCGCTGGCAATGACGATTTGCGTCCAGTAATGAGCGGGGTGTTTTTTCAATTTTCTACCGAAAATTTGACCTTCGTCGCCACTGATGCGCACAAATTGGTCAAATACCAACGTAACGACGTAAGTGCCTCCCAGGTCGCGGAGTTCATCATGCCCAAAAAACCGTTGACATTGTTAAAAGGTATCTTGGCCGGAAGCGAATCGAACGTCACCATCTCATATAATGACAGCAACGCGAAATTCTCTTTTGAAGACACCGAATTGATTTGTAGGCTAATTGATGGGAAATATCCCAATTATGAGGCGGTTATCCCAAAGGAAAACCCAAACAAACTCTCAATTTCAAGAAATCAGTTTTTGAGCTCGGTACGACGGGTGTCTATTTTTTCAAATAAAACAACACATCAGATTAGATTAAAAATCGCTGGGGCCGAACTCAATATCTCGGCAGAGGACATCGACTATAGCAATAAGGCCGAAGAACGCTTAACATGTGCCTACCAAGGTGATGATATGCAGATTGGTTTCAATTCGCGTTTTTTGACCGAAATGTTGAACAACCTAACGTCAGATGACGTATCGCTAGAAATGAGCCTTCCCAATCGCGCTGGGATTCTAACACCAGCAGATGGGCTCGATGAAGGTGAAAATGTTACCATGCTCGTAATGCCAGTGATGCTAAATAGCTAGTACCCACATATCTATTAGTACCCACATATCTAGTTGTATCCTAGGGTGAATTTGACAACAATACCTCTGCACAATCGTCAAGATTGCGGGTTAATTGGTGAGTTTTTGTCCTCAATATCGACCGAATACCCAAAAATACTTCAACCTGCATAAAACTACTCGTGCAGTTCATCACGGTTTCTGTGCAACTTATCAGCCATCAGTTGAAATCCATACACTTTCTCGGAAAAAACCTAGTATTCAACCAAAAATTTCAATTGTTACTTACTGATTTTCATATCTTTACACATCAACTTACATTAAATTCCCCTAGTCTAACCTTAAATTATTTGAAGTATGAAAAATTTTATGAAATGCCTTTTTGCTGCCTCTTTTTTATTTTTATCCTGTGAGGCAGATAAAACCGGATATGAAGAAGAATTAAACGGAATTAACGCCAAAGGTAAAAAAGAGAAGGTAAAATCTTCTAGTCCTGAGGTTGTAAAAGATTGTAAAGTAGTCAATGCCGATCGTTGTGAACTAAATGGGTACGCACCCTCCAGTTTTTGGTGGCCCAATGAAGGAGAAGGTGGTCCACAAGGTCTTTTTTCTGTTAGCGATGACTATCAAATGACCTATGTTGAGTATGCTGATGGCACAATCAATATTAAAGGTAAGACCGAACTGAATGGCTGTGTCGCAGATATAGACCTCTGGTTAAAGGACAAAAAGAATTTCGAAGATTGGAGTGCTGGTGGTGGCCTATTTAAAGACGAGATAGAAAGCTCTAGCTGTTCTGATGTAGTTGCTGAATTATTGAATTACTATGTTGTAGATGAAACTAGGAGCAGTATGATAGCAACTGGTTGTGACGATCGAGATGGAGAATATACCATTTCTCATCGCCCAATCGATGAAAGATATGCATTTCAGGTAGGTCCTGGAGGTGCCTTATTTGACATAGGCAATGATTTCGGCGTTAGTGGTTGGGCTTCAGCCATTAATAAAGCTACTGGCGAATCACATATTCTCGATTTCAATTTTGTAACTGAATGTGAAGATGACGGTAGTGGTTGCGAAACTGCTTTTGCTCGAGGTGATAACGGAGAAACCTGTTTTATTGGAAATGGCTTTAACCGTTGGGGTTGGACAATCGGTCCCCTTGTCGAAGGTGAATTTTCATACGAAGTCTATGCCGGTGCCGGACAATGTGATATTGACAAAGGCGAATTCGTAGGTACCGTCGACGTTACGTACGAAGGTGGTGAAGTAAGCGTTGTGTACAATATTGACCCGTCTTATACAGTAGAGGAAACACATACCTATGCTGGCAATGACATGTTTCCCGTCGGCAATAACGGTACAAGCACCGTCGCTCCAGGACAATATACCATTGGTACGAATCTAAGTGGGGAGATTTACGTTATCGCGCATGCCGTGGTATGCAACTAATTGGGAAAACCAAATACACAAAAACCTCTCTGAAATATCAGAGAGGTTTTTTACTTTATAGTGGCAGGTTTATATAAATTTAATGGTAGAAAACAAACTTGGTGCTTCACCATTGGCAGCCCTTACAGCATTAACTATAGGCAAAATAAAGCCTACAATACCTACGAATAGAAATCCTAGAAGGCCAAGGCCCAATAAAAGAATCGCCGGAATACTAAGTACTAGCCATAAAAGCAGGGTCAATTGAAAATTGATGATCGATCTACCATGTTCATCCATACCCTTTACCGAATCTTTGGAGGTTAGCCAAATAACCAAGGGTACGATTAATCCTCCGAAACCGGTTACATAGGTGAGTAATTGTGATACATGTGTAAGGGCCAAAAGTTGATTATCGGTCCTTTGTGCTGATTTTTGATTGATGATTTCCATACTATACAATTTAAGGGGTTTACCTATATGACTGCATTTTATAGAAAATGTTACAAAAACCTATTGTTGCATACTTTCTAACTTCGCAAGTTTTTCTTTCCCTTTTGCAATTCGAAGGTTTAATTTATTGATTTTTTGCTCAATTTCCATTTCGTCAACAGGAGATAATTTACCCTTGCTCCTGCCCTTGGCCAACTTACTTTCCAATTTCGAAATCTTTATCCTATCCTTCTCAATTCCGTTTTGGGTAGAGGTGATATTATTAGCCAGCTTCAACCGCTTTTTTTCCTCTTTATCGGCCGCTTTTCGCGCCTTTTCTTCTCTTTTTCGTTCTTTCTCTGCCTTTCTTATCTCTTTTTCAGCTTGTTTTCGGTCTTTTTCTGCCCTTTTACGCGCTTTTTCGGCTTCTTTGGCCCTTTTAAGTTCCTCGGCTTGCGCTTCATATTTTTCTTGGGCTATTTGGAGGGAGTCTTTTGCTTGTTCCCCTTCTTGGGCACATATGTTTGCGGTGAACAAAAGCAATGCAAATACACTAAGAATACATTTTTTCATGGTCAAATTGTGTTTCGATTCTGATATCGAAGATACTAAATATTCAAATTCAACGCACGTGTACCTTAAAGAGCAGCTGCCAATCAATCGTTCTAAGCAGGGGTATTTTAGCTATTTTTGCATCAAATTTAAAGCATGTTGCCCACAGATAATATTGTTGCCTTAGCTACTCCATCGGGAG
This sequence comes from uncultured Flavobacteriaceae bacterium, assembly GCA_938017825.1. Taxonomy (GTDB): domain Bacteria; phylum Bacteroidota; class Bacteroidia; order Flavobacteriales; family Flavobacteriaceae; genus Pelagihabitans. The sequence goes on along the minus strand of CALIJE010000032.1, from coordinate 8,074 downwards.
CAGGGGCTATTGGCATTATTCGCATTTCAGGAAAAGATACGATTGAGTTGGTGGCACCCTTTTTTAAATCTGTTCACGACAAGAACCTATCCGAACAAAAAACGCACACCATTCATCTTGGACACATTGTTGATGGCCAAACAACCCTTGACAAAGCGTTGGTTTCGGTTTTTAAGGGTCCTAATTCATATACCGGCGAAGATGTTGTTGAGATTTCCTGTCACGGGTCACCATACATACAGCAACAGATCATACAACTGTTTCTGCGCAATGGTTGCCGAACGGCTAACGCCGGAGAATTTACGTTACGCGCTTTTTTGAATGGCAAACTTGATCTGAGTCAGGCTGAAGCTGTTGCCGATCTTATTTCAGCCGATAACGCGGCAAGCCATCAAATAGCTATGCAACAAATGCGTGGTGGTTTTAGTAACGAAATTAAAAAACTGCGTGAAGAGCTCTTGAATTTCGCATCGCTTATTGAACTCGAACTTGATTTTTCAGAGGAAGATGTGGAATTCGCAGATAGAAGTAAATTCAAAGACCTACTCGATAGGATATCATCTGTACTAAAAGGCCTAATTGATTCATTTGCAGTCGGCAATGTTATTAAAAACGGAATCCCGGTTGCCATTGTAGGGGAGCCGAACGTGGGTAAATCTACCCTCCTGAATGCTTTATTAAATGAGGAACGTGCCCTTGTTTCCGAGATTGCCGGCACCACTAGAGATACCATTGAAGATGAAATTAGTATTGGTGGCATTGGTTTTCGATTTATCGATACTGCAGGTATTCGCCAAACCGAAGACCGGGTCGAGGAAATGGGAATTCAGCGAACATTTGACAAAATTGACAAGTCCCAGGTGGTCATATATCTGGTTGACAGTGCACAGTTGATAGCTGGTGATAACGAGCAACTAAACCGGCTCATTGAACAAATACAAAACAAACATCCGCAGAAAGCTGTTCTTACGGTAGTGAACAAAATTGATCAGCTAAATGATCAAGAACGCGCCGCTATCTCCAAACAATTGAAAAAAGGCCTATTACTGTCGGCAAAGACGGGTGAAGGCTTGGCCGAACTACAGGCCAAGCTGCTAAACTTTGTGAATACTGGTGCACTTAAGAATAACCAAACTATAGTGACCAACAGCAGGCATTATGACGCTTTGCTAAAAGCGCTTGAAGAAATTGAAAAAGTGCAACACGGCATGCAATCAGGAATTTCTGGAGACCTATTGGCCATTGATATACGGCAGGCCTTGTTCCATTTTGGAGAAATTACGGGTGAAATTACTTCAGACGATTTGTTGGGTAATATCTTCGCGAACTTCTGTATCGGCAAGTAAAAAGGCAAGCTGTTATTATTAAGAACGGATAACGTACTTTTGCACCTTGATTTAGATTCAATGTTTCAAATTTTTAATAGAAAAAGGTATTTTATTGATTTGCTGGGAGGCTTTGTTGACATGCATAACCATATTCTTCCAGGCATAGATGATGGTGCAAAAAACGTCGCGGAATCGATTGCCCTTATCAAAGGGTTTGCCGATTTTGGTGTGACAAACTTTATAGCCACCCCCCATATCATGCACAACTATTATCCAAACACTCCAGACTCAATTCTTAAATCACTTGCCGAATTACAAGAAGGTCTGGACAACGAAAATTTAAACGACATCAAAATATCAGCTGCCGCAGAACATATGATCGACGCTAATTTTGAAACCCTATTGGCAGCGGGCGAGACAATGCCCATGAATCAAAAATATCTACTCATTGAGATGTCGTATCTGCAATCTAGTATCAACTTTGGTTCTTCTACCAAGAAAATAGCAGAGCACCGTTTCTTTCCTATTCTCGCTCATCCTGAGCGATATGTATTTTTACATACCAAATTAGGGAAGCACAAAAAATACAAGAAAAAGGGAATGCTTTACCAAATGAACATGTTGTCTTTAAGTGAGTTTTACGGAAAAGAAGTGCAAAAAATGACCATGAGATTATTGGATGAAAACATGTATGATTTCATCGGCAGTGACGTACATAACTTAAGGCAATTGAATTATCTAAAAGAGATGAAAATAAATAGGAAACGTAGCGACGTACTTTCTATATTGATCGAAAAAACGATTTACAACTTTCTATAACTTAAAACTTCCACCATTTCTTGGTAGATTTTCCATAGCCATAGCCGTATTTTCCACCATAACCAAGATTCGCCTCTTTCACATCGTTCACCACGAACGACAATCCTTTGAGCTTACCTTCTTTTCTAAGTTTGAGTGGAAACTCCAATACACGGGTTTCAGTAACTCCTGCACGGGTTACATAAAGAATATGATCAGCATAATCACTGATCAACAAAGTATCGGTTACAACCATTAGCGGAGCTGTATCAACAACCACGTAGTCATAAGCCGCTGACATTTCTTCGATCAAGCCTTTCATTCTGCTACTCATGAGCAATTCTGCAGGGTTAGGTGGTATTTTACCCGAATAGATGACGTCTATGGTATTGGTATGGACCAACATGGGAACAATGATGTCTTTCGATGTCAATGAATCATCATAAAGGAATTCAGTTAGCCCGGCACTTTTGTTCCGGCTGGGCTTACCAAGCCTATCGGCATCCTTACTGCTATAAAAGGTATATAACTTTGGGTTTCTGATATCAGCTCCTATCAGCAATACCTTTTTATCGGTATTGGCAAAAATCATCGATAAGTTCGATGACAAGAAGGTTTTACCCTCCCCTGGCACACTCGAAGTAACAAAAATCACATTGTTTTTTTGACCGCTTTTGGACTTGATCAGATAGTCGAGATTCGTTCGAAGTATTCGCAGCGATTCGCCAAGCACGGAACGATCATCCTTACTCACTAATTTGGCATCTTTCTTACTCAATTTGGGCAGCTCTGCCAAAACTGGTATGTCTTTGGCCAGTTTTTCGAGCTCATTTTTATTTTGAACTTTATTGTCTAAAAGATCGCGAGCATAGATTATACTAAGAGGCAATAAAAATCCTAAGATCATGGCCGCCAAGTAAATCAACATCTTCTTGGGTTTGATCGGCTTCTTGCCCACAACATATGCATCATCGATAACCCTAGACTTTGGGGTACTGGACGCAAACGTAATCTGTGCCTCCTCTCGCTTTTGCAGCAAGTATAAATAAAGGGATTCACTCGTTTGTTGAACCCTTGTTATTTTAGATAGATCTGCCTGATTCTTGGGAGCGGATGAAATGGTGCCATAAATTGAGCCCATTTGTCCTTGAAGTGCACTAACACTTCTGGCCATGCTGTTTTCCATTTCCCCTAGACCGCCGGTAATGGTACGTTTAAGGTCGTTCAGTTGTTCACTTAAATTTTGTACCACCGGACTTTGCTCCGTTGAACTCTCCAGCAATCGCTTTCGCTGCTGTGCTAATTCATTGTATTTGGCTTGGGCTTCAGCCAGACTTGGGTTACCAATGGCCAATGACGGCATTACGTCATAGCCAGATTGTCCTTGAAGATATTGTCTATATGAACCTACAGTGGTCAAATCATTTTTAGCCTGTTCCCAAGCCGCCCTACTTTGAGCGCTCATTTGCACCGCGGCTCCGACTTCAAGACCGCTACCGGTCATTTGCTTGTCGGTCATCAATTTTTGGGCATCCTCATCTACCGATGATAAGGTACCGGATATAATTTGAATTCTATCATCAATAAACTCAGAGGTCTTATCGGCAATCTCTTTTTTATCGTCGGAGGCGTTCTTATTGAAAATATAAACCAATGAATTTATAATGTCGACCGCCTTCTCTGGTTTGGCGTCATTCAAGGAAATGTTCAAAATATTCGAAAACTCTTCCGCCTGTGAGACGGCTAGTTTTCCTTGATAGTTTTCAGCAATATCAAATACGGGGCGTATCGAAACCCTTATTTTTTTGCCCTTATAGCCTTTGAAATAGGGATAGTTAGGTATGATTACGATATCGCCGATTTCTGAAGCTATTGTTTTTCCGTATGAATATACTTTTAGGGGACTATCTGCCTCTTCACTATAGCCAAAGGTTGTTTCAGAATTGATCTCTATGAAAAAATCAAATTTTGAACGATTGATAACGGAATCCTTTTCGATAAAATTAATGAGAAAGGGTCTGTTCTTGTAAATTTCAGAATCTTTGATATTTCCCAAAGCCGTAATTCTTACGTTAAGGTCCAAATCTTTGACCACGTCGATGAAATTAGCTCTAGAATTCAAAATCTCTATTTCATCCTCTACATTATTTTTACCCCCGCCCAAGAACTCCAAATCCTTGAAAACGGATAGTTCAGAGGAAGAACCTTTGTCATCCAATATTTGAATTTTAGCCTTAGCAGCATATTCAGGTGTAGCATAGCGTATATACACGAATGCAAGTGCCATCGCCGCAAGAACCGATAAAACAAACCATTTCCAATGTCTTAAATACGAACCAATCAATACCTTTAAGTCAATTTCTTTGGTAGAAAAGTCTTCTGAATTAATATCCATCTAAAATAATTTGATTTCTATGTAACGTACTTACTGGTTTTATCTATTATTGCTGGTTATGATCAATACGGTGGACGTAATCAATACCGAAGCAATAGACACCCATATCGATGCTCTATTGTCTAGCTGAGAAGAAGTAATTGCCGATTGGTTAGGCTCAACAATTACAACATCATTTTGAGTCAAATAGAATACAGGAGAGTTCATGACCGATTTTTTGGTCAAATCTACTCGGGTATGAACCTTGGTACCATTGAAGTCTCTGGTAACCATAATATTGTCTCTCTTTCCCTTTATAGTTAAATCCCCTGCAAGACCTATGGCCTCAAAGAGCGTAATTTGCTCTCCATTTACGGGGTAAACTCCTGGGTTGTTGACTTCTCCTAACACTGTAATCGTAAAATTTTTCAAACGTATGTTTACGATAGGATCGATCAAATAGGTTTTTAATTTTTCTTTCAAATGCGTCTTGGCCTCATCTGGTGATAGCCCCGCAATTTTTACCGCACCAACAACAGGAAATTCTATTTCTCCGTTCTTATCAATAATATAATCGATCTGCTCAGGGCGCCCGCCTATTTCATCAGATCCTCGGTAGAGGTTAAAAGGTAGACTAGCTTCAGGGTTAAACGTAGAGACATGTATTGCTACGACGTCGTCTATCTTAAATTTGACCACATTTTTATTGGTACTCACTATAGTTTCATAGTCGCTGATATCCTGTAGATACACAACATCTTTTTTAGAACCACAAGAGGTGAAAATTAAAGCTGAAAAGAATACAAATAGATAAGCCGATGGAGAAACGGATTTTAAGAATTTCATGAAATAGAGATTACGATTAGCACTACAAGATTAAGCAAAATTTATGATTGAACTATCTTTAAAGAAGCCTCGCTTTTATTTTCTTCGGCTTTCTTGACATCCAATTCGCAGAAATCAGAATTATTTGAAACGTACTCGGGCACTATTTGTTTCATCAGCTTTACGGTATTCCCCGTAAAAAACATATTTGTAACACATAGTTCGTCTATCTTAGATCGTACCATGGCAAAATCGAGCTCTCTTGCCTTGCTGATCTTTATTTTCTTATTGTATGTTGGAAGCGTGTTTTCACCATTCGCCAACAATTCTTCATACAGTTTTTCACCGGGACGCAATCCTGTAATCTTAATATCGATGTCTTCAGGATAATTAAGACCAGACAATTTGATCATGTTTTTGGCTAAATCGAAAATCTTAACCGATTCACCCATATCGAAAATAAATATTTCACCACCGTCTCCCATTGCACCGGCCTCCAGTACCAATTGCGAGGCTTCAGGAATCGTCATAAAATATCGGGTTACATCTTTATGGGTTACCGTTAAGGGCCCTCCCTTTTCGATTTGTTTCCTAAATAAAGGGATTACAGATCCATTCGAACCCAAAACATTACCAAAACGCGTGATAATGAACTTTGTTTTCATTTCTTGCTGCATGCAGCTCATATAAATCTCGGCGATTCGTTTTGAAGCACCCATTACATTGGTAGGGTTTACCGCCTTATCGGTAGAAACAAACACGAATTTATCTACAGCATAATTAATCGCAAGGTCAGCAACCGTTTTAGTACCGGCAATATTCACCTTTATGGCCTCATAAGAATTGTATTCCATTAAGGGTACATGCTTATAGGCCGCGGCATGAAATACAATATTGGGTTTGTGTTCCTGAAAAATGGAATTTAATCGATTTTTGTCTCGAATATCCCCTACTATAGGAACGAAATTATGAAAACCGTTTTGTTTCAATTCTTGCTGCAAATCATAAAGGGCAGATTCTGCTTGGTCAATAATTATGAGCGATTTGTAATCATACTCACATATTTGTCTTACGATTTCGCTACCAATAGAACCAGCTCCTCCTGTAACCAGGATCGTTTTACCCTTTAATTCTTCCTCGATCTTTTGGTTCTTTATACTGATAAGCGGTCTCTCCAACAAATCTTCAATTTGAACTTGCTTGATTTGAGCAGCATTAAGCTCACCATTGATCCAATCCTCTACAGGCGGAACAATTTTTACCTGAACGTCAAATTCCACTAGATCCTCGACCAAAAGCCTAAGATTTTTGGGGTCTATATTTTGAATCGAAAAGATAATCTCCGATATACTGTTCTTGTCGAAGAAAGATTTATTCAAAACTTCCTTCGGATAAACCTTGACACCATTTATCTGTTTTCCGATTTTCTTGCTATCACTATCTATATAACCCACTACTCGGGCCCTACTCTTAGAGTGATTGGTAAGTGCATTATGTGTTAAAATCCCCGATTCTCCAGCACCGTAAATCAATACGTTCTTGTTTACCTTGAGGTTTCGTACCAGAAAATCGTCATACAAAGCTTTAAAAACATAGCGCAAAGCGGTAAGACATATAAATCCGAATAAACTGTGAATAATGATAATACCCAAGGGAATGGTAAAATTCTCATAAAAATAGAATTCCCTATTGATAAGAACCATGGTTATCATCAAAATACTGGACAAGCATATGGCATTAAACAACTTATACACATCTCTAACACCAGTATGTCTCACTACACCTTTATACGAACCTACAAATAGAAAGGCGATCGAGGCGGCAATAAGCACAACAGGAATCTGTATAAACAGTTTGTTGGTATCAAAATTAAGGGTGAGATTGAATCTGATAAAATACGAGACTACGAAGCTAAAGGCTATAATAAGCAGGTCAATGGCCAAAACGAGCCACTTTGATGCATATTTATTCAAATTGTTCCTAAGGTAAGTTTGTATCATAGGATAAAAGCTAAATTCACTGTTCAATTTAATTCGGGATTCCGAAGATAGTTAATATCACAACTGAATGCATAATTAAACCAAGTCTTATCGACTAAGAAAGTGAAATTGTCGGCAAAATGGCATTTTTATTCATAATTGCTCAATAGTTATAACGTAATTCAACTGAATTATTATCGATGAACGACATCTAAAATATGACAATTATTCTTGTTGGTAGGGTTTTATAAATCCGTGATTGTTATTAAGGGGTGCAAGTGAAATTTTGAAAAGAAATAGTATCAATAATTTCGTAAATGGACAAAATCGATAACAAACGCTCTAAGCATCATGATTATATAACTTTAAACAGGTTTTTTAGGGGATTTTCGACCGATGTTAATCGATTTATTGTCAATTTTCATCGGAATATTAAAATTAAGGATAGGATTAACCCTAATTTTGCTTTATCATAACGATAACCCCAAATTATTATGAAAATGATTAATCGGATTTTTGCGTATCCTCTCTTTGCCGTATTTCTTCTATTTTCCAGTATAGTTGCCTCCCAGACTTCGGAAGTTGATGGCGAGTGGAGTTCTCCTATCGGTTTCGATATCGTTCCCGTCGCGGTTGCGAACCTGCCCGACGGTCGTTTGTTGACCTGGGCGGCGAGTTCCCCTACGACCTTCGTCGAGGTGAGCACCGGTGCGACGTTCAGCGAGCTTTTCGATCCCACTTTGGGGGTTGCCGGCCAGGCCACGGGACAG
>CALIJE010000031.1 GCA_938017825.1 uncultured Flavobacteriaceae bacterium | reverse complement strand
GAGAGAAATGGTGTCGATAAGTTTACCATTGTTTCACAAAGAACAGGCAAACCCTTAAACAAGCGGATTCAAGAACGGGGCTTATCATTTGGAGCTGGTGATTTACCATCTCCTCAAGACAATTATTATGTTGTTAACTTTAGAATCTTGTCTTTTGAAATTGACTGGGACATTCAAAGTTTAGATACACGCTATGAAGAGCCCATTTTACCGGCCAATAATACAGAGTCTGCAGTGAACAGTACCCTTAAGAACTGTAGCAGTGGTGCCTTGACACAAACCGTAGGGAAGTCTGAGAGCAAAGAATCGGTCAGCACAACCACTTGGGAAGAAAGCATGTCTTTAAGCTCTCGATTTACCATTGGCGTGTCTGTCACTGCAAGCGCAGAAGTGAATACCGTATTCTATGGTATGCCAACTAAAGTTGGTGTTTCGGTTACTGGAAGTTTTGAAGCTTCATCCGAAACGACCCAGACCAATACAATTTCTGAAGGTAGTAGTACATCGGAAAGTGTTACCATATCTACAGAAAGAACCATAACCGTACCCTCTAAAAAAGCAACGCGGGTAACCGATCTCTATCAAACCTATGAAAACGTACAAATACCATATGTACAACGATTTCGAATTAAAGGCATGTACACCGGTGATAATACTGGTAGTTTGACCGGAGAAGAAATCATATCACAATTCCACTTCAATGGTTTTAGCGGCGTAATCACAGAAACTGGTGCCGACTATATTGAAGTTACTGTAAAAGGCACTACCAAAGTAGACCAATTAATAGACACCCGCACATCGGCTGAAGATATTGAGGCCAATTGCGCTGGATAATGCAGTTTAAGTTAGCTTTTTAAAACAGGCCTTCGGGCCTGTTTTTTATTGAGCATACGGGTAATTTTAGAAAGAAAATGTATCTTTAAATCAAACCAAACGCTCATGAAACCCAAAATCATCTTTTGGTTTTTGATTGTTTGTGTCATATCTCCCCCGCTCTGTGCCCAGCAAAATCAAAAATTGGATAGCATTCTAATGCATTATTCAGAAAAGAACGAAAAGCTAGATAGCTTAGTAAAAGTCAGTGAAAAAAAACTAAATGATACCATAAAGGTGAATGCGCTGGCCAGATTGTACAATACGTTCTTATACAATTCACCGGCCTTAGCAGAACGGTTTGCAAGAAAAGAACTTTTAGTTTCTGAACAGATTAACTTCCCTACCGGCTTGGCAATGGCGAACTATCACCTTGGCGCCTATTTTCAAAATGCAGGAGAAAACGATTCTGCCAGATCCTACCTCAAAAAATCATCCGCTATTTATAAAGAAGCACAAAAAGCGAAGAACTACGCGGGGGTTCTCAATTCTATGGCCTCTATTGATTTTAGCGAAGGAAAATATGATGCAGCTATAGAAAAGTACGATGAGGCACTGCTGATTTATAAGGAAACCAGTATGTATCAATACGCCATAGCACAAGGCGATAGAGCGAATATTTATATCAGCAAGGGCTATTATAAAATTGCTTTGGAAGAAACTCTGGAAGCACTGAAAGTCCTTGATACAGTAAATGACAAACCGTGGAGAGCCGCAGATGCTCATAGACAAGTTGGGTATATTGAGTTTTTAAGGGAGAACTACAACAACGCTTTGGACTATTTTAGAAAAGCTGCCAAGGTGTATACAGAACAGAAAGACAATGTTTATCTGTCTAAAATTCATCAGGATATTGGAAATACATTTTTTTATCTCAAAAAATATGATTCAGCAATAAGTCATTTACAAATAGGGCTGGTGCTAGCTAAAGAAAATGGGATTTCTGACAACGAAGGAAATGCACTCTCTACTTTGGGAAAAGTTTTTACAAAAAAAGAACACTACAGCAAGGCCCTTGAATATCAACACGAAGCCCTAAAAATACATTCAGCCAATAATTTTAAAACCAATATCCTAGCCACTCAAAATGATATAGGAAATACGCATTTACAAATGCTACAGCCCGCAAAGGCACTACCCTTTTTAACCAATACTATTGAAAGTGCAACTGGAAAAGGTCCAATTAATGAGCTTAAAAATGCCCATAAATATAGATTCGAAGCGTATAAGGAACTGGGGCAATTTAGCAAAGCGATTGAAGATCAACTGAACTTCCAAAACTTGAAGGATTCCATATTCAATGAAAAAAGTGCACAACAAATAGAAGAAATCCGAACCATTTACGAAACAGAAAAAAAAGAACAGCAGATTGCCATACAAGAACAAGAAATAACGGTTTTAGAGCAAGAAGCCTCTATAGGTAAGCTGCAAAAGCTCTTAATGGGCATAGGTTTACTACTTTCCTTCATTGGTTTTTATGCCATTCGCCAAAAAATGAAGCGTGGTGCTCTCGAAAAAGACAAAGTAGAGGCTGAACTGGAGTTTAAAAAGAAGGAACTGACCACACATGCACTAAACATAGCCAGGAAAAACGAAGTACTAGAAACAGTAAAGCAAAAAGCTGCTTCTTTGAAATTAGAATCGAATAATTCTGGTTACACTGACCTTATCCGCACCATCAACTTCGATCAGCAAGATGACCGCAATTGGGAGAATTTTAGCCAATACTTTGAGCAGGTACATAAAGATTTTAGTGCCAATATCAAAAAAAAGTATCCCGAAATCACCTCAAATGAATTGCGTCTTTTGGCACTCTTAAAGATGAATTTATCGTCCAAAGAGATCGCCAGCATCTTGAATATTTCCGCTGAAGGGATAAAAAAAGCTCGTTATCGGCTTCGAAAAAAGTTAGATCTCTCTACGGAAGATTCCTTACAAGATTTGGTGCTAAGCCTATAAAAATAAGGCTTCCCGAGCCTGTCCACCACTTGTCCCTAATTTAATTTAGGGCTGTCCACCTCTTGTCCACCCTTGTTTTTTTACATCCTGAAGCCGACGCTTTAGGTTTGTGGTGTTATTGAATTTGAATAGAAACAATAACAAGCGTTTTGTGGTCTTGCTCAGTTATGTACTGCAGACTAAAACTGAGTAAGTCACACAAAGCAAACACAAAGTTTAACCACAAAACATAAACAAGATGAAAACAACTAGTAAAGTATTTCAGAGAATAATGATGATACTAGTGCTATTCTTAGCTATGGCATGTAGTAAAGATGATGTAACCACTCCACCCGTGCCCTTAGATACCGATCAGGACGGTATTGTTGATGCCAATGATGATTGTCCAACGGAATCGGGTCCGGCGAGCAACAATGGATGCCCTGAAGATCCACCCGGAGAAAATAGTCTCGTTGCTGTAGTTGCCAGCGGCGATGCTTTTGAAAATTTTCCACCTAACATCTCAGAAAGCGATGTGGCTGGTACAGAAAGCCAAGAAACGGACACTTTTGATCGCATGGTCGATGGGGAAACAGTTGAACAAAGATGGGTCTGTACAGAAAAAGAAGTCGATATCACTGGAGGAACACATACTTTTCCGCTGTACAATACCAACGCCTCCGTTATTTGGCCAGGAAATTTGTTGCAGGGAAAAACCCTTGATAATGCAACGCCCTCTGATATTGTTGTAAAGAGAGCAGCAGGAACAATTACGTATAATCTCGTAACTGGCAACCCCGTTGCAACCGATAGTGTTGCCGTAATCGACCAAGGTACTGTGCAGCAGGCCATGAATAATATTATCGCACAAAACGGAGATATTACCCCCGCCAATTTCACGCTAGATGTAGTAGCAGTCAACTCATCCGAACAATTGGCTTTAGAAATGGGACTTAAGGCCTCTACCTTAACTACAAAGGTGAGTAGCGAATTTTCTTTGAATTCTAGCGACCAAACAAGTAGTGTATTGGTAAAATTAACACAGCAATACTACACCATGAGCTATGTAAAGCCTACCAGCCTTGATGAGGTTTTTGATCCGAGTGTAACTCCGGCACAATTAGGCACATTTATTCAGCCAGATAATCCGGCTACTTTTATTTCATCGGTAACCTACGGAAGAATTTTTTACATGCTTTACGAGTCTACGGCATCGGCGCAAGATATGGAAGCTGCCTTACGAGGCTCATATAACGCAGTTGCCGGGAAGGTTAGCGGAAGTGTTGATATACAATCCTTAAAGGAGTACAACAACTTAACAGTAAAGGTTATTGCCTATGGGGGAGATTCTGAAGGCACCTTAAATTCTGTAGGTGCAATTTTCGGTGGTGAAGGTAGCGACCCCAATGAAACGGTTAACAATTTAGAAGACATTGTTAATCGTCTCGCACAATCAAGTGATATAGCCGGGGGATTGCCCCTTTCCTATGTCGTAAACAGTTTGGAAGATCCCAGTCAAGTGGTCAGTACCAATTTAGCTACTAGATACACCGTTAAAAATTGTGAATTAAAAGGAATCTTACCTCCCTCAAGCTATCGATCATTAGTGGGTCTTTTTGAAGATGGTGTGGGTGCAGCAGCGCAGGTTGCAGGACCCAATGCGGTACTCTATAACAAAGCAGGTACTAAATACGCCTGGTTCAATGTAGATTTGGGAGAGGTACTTGGAGTATATGATATCAAAGATGCAAACGGGCCACTTGGAGCATCTTCCTTCGACGCTGTTCGGGCCGCCGTTAACATCGCCGACGGTAAAATTCATATCTATAATGAAACGGGACTGCTAGCCGAAATCTTCAACTATGGTTCTTGTGAGTGCACAGGCAGTACATTACCCAATACATTACCCATAGGAAGCTATAAAAAAGATGCTAATGGAGAACGAATTATTAGTCCGGTAAATATCATATTCGGTGATTCGAGCTTTCCCTTTGCCGGAGAAGGATTTGAGGCAGCATCGAGGTACTATAGGGGCAGAGAAACTGATGGTGCGAATATTGTTCATTTCTTTGGTAGACCAGGAAACGAATATGCAGGCTACTTTGGGGATGGGACCTGGACGGCAAAACTCGATGCCAATGAATGGGGCGATGAAAGCCAAACTCATTTCGAAAGAATTGGGGCGGCGTGCCGGATAACTATTGGAGGGGAAAGTAACATAAGGCAACTCTTCTTTAATGAGGATGGTACTGAATTCAGCATATTTAACCCCTTTGCAACGGAAAACGAAAAAGAATTTTCACCACCTTGGGTTATTATTTAAATAGTTGGTTTGAGTTAGTTTAAAAACAAATGCTCAGAGCAAGCGCTCTGAGCATTGTTATTTTTCTTCCGCATCAAAGATTAAAAAATAAAAGCTCGGGAACCACCCCGAGCTTTTTCAAAATCAAAAAACCAACCTAAACACATGAACTAATTTAATGACTGAATCAAAAATCTAATTCATAGCAATTTTTATATAGAACAACCAATAGGCCAAAAACCCTACCCAATTCAATAAAAAAGGGAAAACTATATTCTTAGCACTTCAAGTCGTACTTTTGCGCCTTATTAAAGCTTATGCGCACAAAATCTCTCAAAAAAAATAAAATAAATGTGGTCACCCTTGGCTGCTCCAAGAACGTGTACGACTCAGAAGTCCTTATGGGGCAACTACGCGCTAACGACAAAGAGGTAGTGCATGAGCAAGAAGGCAATATTGTAGTCATCAATACCTGTGGCTTTATCAACAATGCCAAAGAGGAAAGTGTAAATACAATTTTGGAATTCGTTGAAAAGAAAAAAGCGGGTTCCGTTGATAAGGTCTTCGTGACCGGATGCCTAAGCGAACGTTATAAACCTGATTTGCAAAAAGAAATACCCAATGTTGATGAGTATTTCGGAACTAGCGAATTGCCCAATTTATTGAAGGCCTTAGGTGCCGACTACAAACATGAGCTGATAGGTGAGCGCCTTACCACAACCCCAAAAAATTATGCTTATCTCAAAATCGCCGAAGGTTGTGACCGACCCTGTTCTTTTTGCGCCATTCCGTTAATGCGTGGCAAACATAGGAGCAAGCCTATCGAAGAATTGGTCGAAGAGTCTGAAAAATTAGCTGCCAAAGGCGTTAAAGAACTTATTCTCATTGCTCAAGACCTTACCTATTACGGACTAGACCTTTACAAAAAAAGAAACTTGGC
>CALIJE010000030.1 GCA_938017825.1 uncultured Flavobacteriaceae bacterium | reverse complement strand
TTGTTATCTGCGAGGACATCCATTCCCTTTCGATGATAGTTGTACATCGCTACACGAAACTCTCTATAGGTATTTGATAAGAGGTTGTCGACCAATTGAAATCGCCCCCTATTTTCGGAAGAGTCCCAACCAGGCGCACTACTACCTTGGGCCTGGGTGACAATCTGTTGGGCATTTCGGTAATATTCGGTACCGCCTTCCAAAGAAAACGTATCCGCATCTAAACCTAAGACCACATACACATAATACGCGAGTACACTGATCAGATTAGATTCATAGGTAGTGGCATTGAATGCCAAGGGTTGAAATTCGGTATAGTCAAAATTAAAATCACCGTCTTTATAAGCAAAAACCGAAGTTTCGTAAGAGGTATTGTATACCGGCCGCGATGATTGAATTTGAATATTTCCTTGAAATCGGTTCGATTGATAGTTGGTTATCGTGATAAACAGCTGCATGTTAATCAGCTCGTTATCCTTGAACGTTCTGTTGGTCCATTTGGTTTTGTTCACAAAATCGTTCAAGGAAGTCTCCAAAGTCTTAAAAATCGGAAGATCTCCATTAGTCAACTGGTCTGAATTCACAGTTACCGTGCAGCGAAATTCTTGTGCCGAGAGGCTAATTGAAAAAAGAAAAACAAAAAGGATTAAAGCCTTACGCATGTATTCTGGGAATGATTTCGTTCCAAATATCCGAGGCAACTTCTGCCTTGGTCTTTAGTTCAAACGTTTTAATCGTTAAATTCTTATCTATAAAACGTATTTTGTTGGTCTTCGTACCAAAGCCCGCTCCCGGGTCATTGAGCGAGTTGAGCACAATGGCATCAAGGTTTTTGCGCTGCAGCTTTCCTTTAGCGTTTGCCTCCTCATTTTCAGTTTCCAAGGCAAAGCCTACCAAAAATTGCTTTTTCTTTTTCGCTCCCAAGGAAAAAAGAATGTCCTTGTTTTTGGTTAGGGCTATAGATAGTTCGCTATCCGATTTCTTTATTTTTTGATCTGCAACCGTCTTCGGCCTATAATCGGCTACGGCAGCAGCACAGATGGCAACATCTACCTCATCGTATACCTCATGTGAGGCTGCGTACATTTCATCTGCGGAAACCACTCGCTTTAAATCGATGTTCCCGTTTTTGGTGGTTAAATGCGATGGACCGGAAACCAGTACCACATGTGCACCCAAGTCGGCAGCAGCTTCCGCCAATTCAAATCCCATAAGGCCCGTAGAGTGATTACCGACAAAACGAACCGGGTCGATGGCCTCGTATGTTGGGCCGGCCGTAATCAATACTTTTTTTCCGCTCAAAGGAAGCCCCTTTGAGAGGTAATCGGACACGAACGCTACTATATCTTCTGGCTCTGCCATTCGGCCTTCACCGTGCAGTCCACTCGCTAATTCCCCAGATGTTGCCGGAATCATAATGTTCCCGAAAGCAGTTAATTTCTCGAACGACACCTTTGTACTCTCATGTTTGTACATGTCCAAATCCATTGCCGGTGCAAAAAACACTGGGCATTTTGCGGAAAGATAGGTGGCCAAAAGGAGGTTGTCGCATGAACCATTGGCCATTTTCGAAAGGGTATTGGCCGTTGCAGGAGCAACTAGCATCAAATCGGCCCAAAGCCCCATTTCAACATGATTGTTCCAATCGGTTGTGTGTTCCTCTGTCTTTACGAATGAGGAGACGACGGGGTTTTTTGACAACGTAGCCAAGGTAAGTGGGGAAACAAAAGAGCTGGCACTTTCTGTCAAAATAACCTTGACATTGGCGCCAGCCTTAATCAGTAAGCGAACAAGAAAAGTAGTTTTATAAGCGGCGATACCCCCGGTAATGCCTAAGAGTATGTTTTTACCGCTTAACACTAGGCGTCTTTCTCTGTGTTCCTGTGGTATATTTTATCCATTAACCATTCTTCAACGGCCATGGCATGTGGTTTCGGTAACTTTTCATAGAATTTAGAAACCTCTATTTGTTCTTTGTTTTCAAAAACTTCTTCCAAACTATCGCTATAGGTGGCAAACTCCTCGAGTTTTTCAAGTAATTCTTTTTTGATTTCAGAATTGATTTGCACCGCGCGCTTGGCAGTGATCGAAATGGCCTCATAGATATTCTCTGTAGGCGCATCAAATTCGTTTCTGTTGACGGTCTTTGTAGAGACCGAAGCATTTGAATTCTTAAGATCGTTCATATTCATAATATCGCTATTAATTATTTTGTGGCCGCGGACTCCGCACCCATCTTTCCTAATTCCTTGTTTATTTTATCTAACAACTTCTGTGCCCTTTCACTGAATTCGCTTTCCGGAAATTGTTTCATCAAATTGGCATGGTATTTTTTTGCATTCTCAAAACGTTCTTTTTGAAGGGAAGAAAAGCTGTTCAATGCCAGTTCCGTTGACGATTCGAATTTGTAATATAAGGCTTCTTCTCTAAAAACAGATCCAGGATAATCACTGATGAAATTATCGAAGGATGAAATGGCAGGAGTCAAGAATGTCAAATCGAACTTCCCGAGTTTATTAAACTGCTTGGCAATCTCGTACGCCTTCTTCTCTTTCTTTTGAGAGAGTTCTTGTGCCATGATGTTCGCTTCCGCAAAATATTGGGATTCTTGATAGGTATTGATAAAGGTCTGCAACTTTGCCAATGCCTTATCGGTATCGGTTTGATCGAGAGAATAAGCGGGGCTCAATTTATAATAACTCTTAGCGCCCAAAAAAGAGGCTTCGGCGAGTTTATCACTATTTTGATATGACTTTGTAAATCTTTCGAATTGATAGGCCGCTGTCTGGTAATCTTTTTGCCTATAATAACTGTTCGATAAAAAGAACATAACACGCTCTCCTTGCGGCTTTCCAACATACTTCGGCGCAATCTGTTCAAAAAGGCGCAGCGCACGTTTAAAATCACCGCTATCGTAGTAGCTCTGAGCCATGTCGTATTTCTCTTTGATGTCTTCACCCTTGAGTACCTTTTGATAAGGGTTACACGACGCCAGCAAGACCATTACGGCCAAAAGCGGGAACAAGATTCGGATTCGTAAAAACATTTTGCAAAATTAGGGATTATCGTCGGATATAAAAAACAAAATTTAAACCGATAAAATTAGCAAGTTCGGCTGGTTTGCGCGCCTTTTTGGCTAAGATTTAACGATTATGCCTCGGTCTTGGCAAATTGCCCCACAAAATTCTTGATGTTGTCCTTGAGGGCAGCACTCGCTTCTATCAGCGGCAATCGCACAGAGGCATTGCTTAGTCCCAGAATCTCGAAGATCGACTTAATTCCGGCTGGATTTCCTTCCTCAAAAATCAAATCCATACCCATGAGCAGGGCCGAATGTAATCGCATGGACTCGTCTTCATTACCTTCTAGACCAAGACGAATCATAGTAGAAAACTCGTTCGGGAGACCTTGCCCCAGAACTGAAATGACCCCTGAACCCCCTGCCAAAACTGTTGGCAAGGCCGTTGCATCATCACCTGAAATTATAAGAAAATCCGGAGGAGCCTGCTCTAAAAGGGTGGCTATCTGTTTCATATCGCCACATGCTTCCTTGATCGCGATGATATTACTAAAATCGTTCGCCAAACGCACCGTCGTCGTAGGTAGCATATTACTAGCTGTACGTCCGGGTACATTGTACATGATTATGGGTAGCGGTGAAGCTTCCGAAATAGCTTTAAAGTGCTGGTATATACCTTCTTGTGTGGGCCTATTATAATAGGGAGAAACGGATAGTATCGCGTCAAAAGCACTTAAATTAAGCGTATGAAGATCTTCTACCACTGCAGCAGTATTGTTACCTCCTACGCCTAGCACCAAAGGCAATTTGCTATTATTCGCTTCACAAACGGTATCGGCAACCAATTGTTTTTCGGATTTGGTTAAAGTGGCCGACTCCCCTGTAGTGCCCAAGACCACCAAATAATCGATACCGCCATCGATACAGAAAGAAACGATTCCGCCCAAAGCATCAACATCGACAGTATTATCCGCTGTAAACGGTGTAACCAATGCAACACCTGTACCTATAAATTTTTTCATCTCGTAATTTCGTCTAACACACCCAAGTACTTTTTCAGTTCTTGCTTAAAGGTCTTGAAATCATTCAAGGGGATGTCTAATATCAAATCATTAAAAAAGCTATCCAATTCTGCAAAGCCAACCCTAAATCGTGCCTTGGCCTTAATACTCATTATCTTCATCAAGAGGTTATCCTCTTTATAGTAATTGATCAAAAGATCATACTCGCGTCCTAGAAACTCTAAGGCATAACTGTTTTCGATTTGTCCGTTCCAACCCAAATCCTTATCCGAAAAAATGGGTGTGGCGTATGGGGAATTCTTATCGTAATAGTTTTTATAGCCTATAATCTTAACCGCGTTTGGGCGCAGTTTATACTCGTCTTGCAATTCATAAAAGCTTTCTGCCTTCTCGAACTTATCTAAATCAACAATAATACCTATTGAGGTAATACCATGGCTCCTATTAGCAGGCTCCAAAGGTGTCTTCATTTCTTGTTTCAGAAATTTAACGCCCGATTTGTACTTGAATTTATCTTTTAATCCCTTAAACATGTATTTTTACCTTTGTTGGATACGCACTGCAATTAGTCTAACGCAAAAATTAGTCGCGACGTGTTACAAATGTAAATAATATACGTTCAAAATTCGGGAGCAAGTTAAAAAGGATGATTGGTTTAAAAATAAAACAATTTGTTATAATTATAACTGCAGTATGTTTGTGTTCTTGTGCACAGCAAAGCGCCAAATTGAGCGAGATTAAAGCGGTTACCCTAGAGGTCGATAGTTCGTATGTTGCGGTAGATTCTATTTTGTCATTTACCGAACCTTATCGCCAGCGAATCAATACGGTTTTAGACAGCGCTTTGGCCTACTCCCCTATCGTTATCAGTAAAATGGATGGGGTATTCAATACGACGGCCGGAAATTTAATGGCCGACATCATTAGAGTGCAAGGAGAACCTATCTTTAAGGCACGTACCGGAAACAGCATTGATTTCGTCTTAGTAAACCATGGAGGCATTCGTTCGGTGATTTCCAAAGGACCTGTTTCTGCACGTACCGCCTATGAAGTGATGCCTTTTGAAAACACAATTGTCGTTGTTGAACTTTCAGGGAAATCGGTTGCCTTACTCGTTGATTTCTTAGTAAAGTCGAAAAGAGCGCACCCTATCTCAGGCCTGCAAATTGTTCTGGCCTCAAATGACAGTCTTGCAGAAATCAACATAAACGGAAAACCATTGAATGAAAATAAAAACTACTACGTGGCCACAAGTAATTATTTGGTTTCAGGTGGTGGTGATATGGTTTTCTTCAAAGACGCACTTGGCACCACGGATACCGATTATCTGATCAGGAACGCTATGATCGATTATTTTAAGAAAGTAGATACTTTGCGAACGGTTATTGATGACAGGTACTATAAAATTGAATGACTGCGAATTTCGAAATCAGTTTAGGAAATGAAAAGAAGAACATTTGTAAAAAAAGCATCGGCCTCTAGCGCATTGGTCGGTTTGGGGGGATTAATGCTGAATTCATGTGGGCAAAATTCAAAAAAGCACCTCACTATTCTTCATACCAACGACGTACATAGTCACATCGATACATTCCCCTCGGACCATTCCCGTTTTGCCAATTTGGGCGGACTTGCCAGAAGAGCAGCTTTGGTTGACGGTATACGAAAAGAAAATCCGAATACTTTATTGTT
>CALIJE010000029.1 GCA_938017825.1 uncultured Flavobacteriaceae bacterium | reverse complement strand
CCTTTTTGCGCTTCCTCTTTTAAATTGATCCGTAATTGGATGTTTCGTACCATGGGGCGAATTTAAGTGAATTTACACTAGCTGATCCAACAGCCCGATATGCATAAGGGTCGATTTGCTGAAACAATAGTAGTATTCCGAAAACTTATTGCTATTGTTTATGTAAAATTATACGAATAAACACATTATATACGTTGTATATTCTTACAAACATATAATTAGATACCATGGCCATTAGTATAAATAGACTTGATAACCACTTTCATCCCGACCCAAAACGGGTCATTGTTCGTTTTTTCATGCCTGGAGGGGAGTCAAGGGCAAAAAAAATAATAAATAGGGTAATCGCTTTGAGCGAAAATGATGCGTCTCAAGTTTTAAATCAAACGCTACGAGATTTTAGCAATAGGCATCGAAATATAACGCGGATCTTTTATAAGCACTACGAACGCGTTACCTTTCTTTTTGATGAATTGGGCCACGATCCTATTCACCTGTCCGATGAACGAAAATTGTTGATCGGGGCATACTTTACACACGAATATTCAATTGAGTCGGCCGCCTTTTTTAATCCGTCTATTGTTGAGGACCCAGACCAGTCGCACTTAGAGTCCGGTCAAAAAAGGGTGATCGTCAGTTTCAGGGCTACTGGTGAAGGCCATGTATCTTCCATTGGCTTCAGAGGAGCTATACTAGACAAGGACAACAAATTGGAATTTAAACAGCCGAGTAGATTGGTAGACGTTGCTGAAACCATTCAACTACATGAATATCAGAAGAAAGATTTCATGAATAAACTACATGACATGAAGTTGAACGATACCGATGTTATTGAACAAGTTCTGTCCAATCTAAATGATACGTTTCTATTTAGGGAACTGTTGCATAACATCAATCAGTTTGAAAATAATAATGAAATAACGGTAGCGAACAATAAGGTGCTGCATGCCATTAAGTTTATCGCCAATGCCCAATATGAAATAGCTTTCTCTTTAGATACCGCTGTAAGTGAACGTGTAATTTTTCCTGTTACCGATGCTGAAAGCAATGGTATTGAGGATGCCCGCTTCGTTAAGTTTACAGAAGATAACGGCGATGTAAAATATTATGCCACCTATACCGCGTACAATGGTTTTGTTATTTTGCCCCAACTGATAGAAACGACCGATTTTTATACCTTCAAGGTAATGCCGATATATGGTCGCAATGCCCAAAATAAAGGGATGGCCTTATTTCCAAGAAAAGTGAACGGCCAATATGCAATGCTCTCAAGACATGATGGTGAAAACAATTATATTATGTTTAGCGATCAGATCAACAACTGGGACGGTGAGGCAACTATGATTCAGGAACCAGAATTTCCTTGGGAATTCGTACAGCTTGGAAATTCTGGGTCGCCCATAGAAACCAGTGAGGGCTGGTTGGTCATAACCCACGGCGTAGGCGCCGTAAGAAGATATGTTCTTGGGGCTATTTTACTTGATTTGAATGACCCAACAAAAGTCTTGGCTACTTTGAAAAACCCATTACTTTCCGCAAACGAGACCGAACGCGAGGGCTATGTGCCGAATGTGGTATATTCCTGTGGTTCTATTTTGCACAATGGCAATATTATCATTCCTTATGCGATGAGCGACACCAGTAGTGGCTTTGCCTATGTTGCGCTTCAGGAGGTATTGGATAATCTCAGTTACAAAGAAGGTGAGCAACGACCTGCCAATATTGGAGGCAAAAAGAAGATTCTGTTAGTGGAGGATGATAAGGTAAGTGCGTCGATACTGCATAAAATATTAGATGAGGAGGGGTATGATATATTTCACGCAAAAGACGGTTTACAGGCATTGCACGAGCTCAACAAAACGGAGTTCGATTTGATTCTTTCCGACATTCGAATGCCCAATTTAGATGGCTATCAATTGTTGGCCCTTATCAAGGAGCAAACGCTAAAAATCCCGGTGGTGTTTATCAGCACTTTTAGCAGTGTAGAAGATGAAATCAAAGGTCTAGAGCTAGGTGCTGTCGAATATATTAGAAAACCGGTCAAAAGTGATGTGCTAAAACTTCGGTTGAAAAATATCCTATTACAAACAGGATAGTCAAACACAAATACGAGCTCCTGCTAAAAGCAGGATATGCCTTACTGAATAAAAAAAAGCCGAACATTATGTTCGGCTTTTTTCGTGTATAAGTTTCGGGTGGATACTATTTTGTGGTGTTTCAAAGTTGTTTTATACTTCCTTCTGCATCTTTTGTTTGGCAACTGTGAATAGTTGGTTTAACGGAGCGGATTCAAGCTCCGTTTGCCAAACACTTAGGTAGGCCATTAAATATGAAATAGTGCTTTCAGCGCCTTGATTTCGATTAACACAGTTGGTCTCAAGTCCGTCACAACAGCCTGTTGATTCATCGTCGTATAATGGAATCAATAAATCGTTGTGACCTAGGAACCAACTAAAGGCCGCGTGCATCTTGGCGTGGTAGGTGGTGTCCTTTAAAAGTTCGTATGCCTTGCTGTATAACATGACCATGGCCATGGCATCAATTGGCTGTTGGCCATTACTTGGCATGGCTTGCCCTTTATACCCCCAAGAATTTCCTATCAAGGATAGTCTGCCGTTCAACCAGGTCTTTTGATCTAAGAATCGCGTACTTTCATAGGCAACTTCGTAAAACTCTTTATCCTTGGTAAGTTCGAACGCATGCCAAATTGCAAGTGGCAGCATTGCATTGTCATAGCTTAACACAGGCTCGAACCATTCCCAATTTTCGCTACTTTCATCCTTATACTGTCGAATTAATTTTCCTGTAAGTGAGCGCAGCGTGTGAATAACGCCCTCATTGTCAGGGTATCTCTTCAGAAAATGATAAAGCCCCATGATGGTATTGGCTATGGCGCGAATGGATTTGATTTTTTCAAAGTTCTGGTATGACCTGAAAAATACGTCCTTTGCGAATTGGAAATGACAATCGTTCGGTGCCAACCTGATTAGATATCCCATGGCCCAAATTGTTCGTCCAAAAGAGTCTTCCGAACCGGTTTCGTCTAAAAATGTCTTCTGATAGGATATATCATTATGAAAATAACCGTCGTCTTTTTGCATCAATTTAATGAAACGCAGATAGGTATCTATGAGTGCGTTTGAGGTCGTATCAACTTCCAATTTATTTGACATCAATACGAGAATTAACGCACGAACGGTATCGTCTAAACAATAGCCTTCCTTATAATCGGGTACCGAGTAGTTGGCATGTTCCAAAATTCCGAAATCGTCGGTAAGCCTTTTGATATGGTCTATTTTAAAGACCGGTAGGGAACCGATTTTGTGCTTTGGGGTTGCCGATTTGGCTAGCTTTTGATCTTGCACCACTTTTGTGAGCATCCCTTGGTAGATCTTACCTATATTATTCCAATAGAGCTCTTTACCATAGCTGAACGCCCTCGACTTAATATCCATGATTTCATCAGGATGGTCTAACAGTTGAGTTACCGTCCTGGCCAAAGCGTCGCTGTTCCCAAACGGAAAGGTCTTGCCCTTTCCATGATCAAGGAGTTCCTTGGCATGCCAAAAAGGAGTTGAAACCACGCAGGCTCCTGCGCCCACTGCATATGAGATGGTTCCGCTGGTAATTTGTGCCTCATTGAGGTATGGTGTTATATAAAGGTCAAGGTTTTTCAGAAAACGTTTCAAATCTTCCTCCTCGAAAAATCCATCTTCAAAAATTACGTTCGAGGCAACATTGTTATCTTCAGCTAGTTGTTTTAAATAATCGCGATACTCTTCCCCACAATGCTTTTTAACGTTAGGATGTGTTTGTCCCATAATGACATAAACCACCTCAGGATGTTTTTCC
>CALIJE010000028.1 GCA_938017825.1 uncultured Flavobacteriaceae bacterium | reverse complement strand
AAAAGGAATTCCTTTTTGGTGAAATATCCGATGATCTGAGGCAAATGTCCAATCTTGAATATTCTCATTATTTGGATCGTCATGGCCATATAGAAGTTTTATGTTGGTCGACTTAATTTCGTCTAAAGGCTGTTTCAAATTCGGATAATGGTACAAACCAGAGGCATATAACTCTGCAGAATCGTTATGCGCTATCATATCCATGTTAATGTTCAATACGATATTTTCAAGGTCTAAAGGAAAATTGTCAAGTAGGTAAGCACAGCCTTGAGAACCTATTTCTTCAGCATCAACCGCTGCGAAGATTAAAGTATGCCTTGGAAGCTTATTACTAAAATAGTTAGCCATGGTAAGCAAGGCCGCAACACCAGAGGCATCGTCATCAGCACCGTTGAATATCTCACCATTTTGCATTCCAAGGTGGTCTAAATGTGCAGTAATCACAATTGCCCTATCAATTTTTCCTTTAATCATGGCTACTACGTTGCCACCAGTTACTGTGGTATCGGGTATTTTGCCAATATTCTTATTGGTCTTGGTTAAGGGATAAATTCGCTGTCTAAATTTCCCTTTAAAAGTATAGGGGTAGTTTTGTATATGCCCAGCGGCGAAGGCCGGCACAATTCCTAAAGAATCAAACTGTTTTGATATGAACCTTTGCGCCTTGTAATTCCCTTTAGTACCAAAGAACCTACCCTCCATCGAATCATGGGATATTACTTTAAGATTAGAAAGCAACATTCGTTCGTTCAGCTCTATTTTTTCGGATAGATTGGATTGTTGGCTAGACAGAAGGAGCGGTAAGCACAGTATGAAGTATAAGCAGTTCTTCATTGATTCAAAGGTTACATGTTACGTTGCGCCAAAAGTAATGATAATTGCCTTTTTAAGGTTCAATACCCGTCTCAAATACGCCGATTAAATACGATTTATGTCGGTGTTCTGAACGTATGCCAATTTAATTTCATCGGATAAAAATTACCCCTCGTCTGACTTTTTGTTTTAAATCGAAAAGATATGGTTTTCAGCGAGTTAGAAACCTATGAAGGCCTGTTCTACGGTTATCTTAGTGTCACCCAAGTTGACATTATGAAATCTATATTAACCGTACTTTTTGTAGTTGTACTAAGTGCAACTGCAATTGCAAATACCAGTGAAGATCATGCTAAAGTTAACCCTATTAAAATGGACCTTGTTTTGGATGGTGGCGTTAACGGTGCTAAACTTAACAAGAAAATTAAAATTGCTACCGATAAAGAAGTAGCGCGCCTGTATCGCCGAAAAAATACCTTGATCAAAAAGGCATTGAATTTTCGGACAAAACGAAACAGATCAAAATTGGCTTAAACAACCCAAACTTAAAAATAACAAATGATACTATTTATTTTCACATTGCCCGTAGCCTTATACCTTGTACATAAAATGGTTTTTCCTAAGACCAAAGGTGTATTAAAGCCACTAAGAATCCCGTCCGACGACTAAAACGAAACTGTAGCCTAAATAACAAAAGCCTCGCTGTTCGCAACCAAAGGAACGGTGGGGCTTATTTCTTCTTACCTATTACTCCTTAATTCCCGGTTGTAGAATCTTAAAGCCTGTTTTGGCCTTTTCCTCAGCCACCATTTTCTTTACTTCTGCCAATAGTGCTTTTGCATCATAGATGATACCGTCTTTGATAGTGTATTTCACCCCTCCTTCACGAATAACTTTATTTTCATCTGTTAGTTTTATGGCACCCGTACCATAAAGTACTTTCAAATTTGCTAGCGGATTGGCATCAACAACTACGAAATCTGCCAATTTACCTATCGAAACCGTACCAATCTTATCATCCATACCCAAAGCCTCGGCGCCATTTAAGGTGGCAGAACGTATGACCTCTAAAGGATGAAAACCCGCTTCACGCAGTAATTCCAACTCTCGAATGTATGCGAAGCCATAGAGTTGAAATATGAAGCCCGAATCAGATCCCGTGGTCACCCGACCTCCTCTATTTTTGTATTCATTGATGAAGGTCATCCATAACTGAAAATTTTGCCTCCAGGAAACCTCTTGTTCCGTGCCCCAATCATGCCAATAGCTTCCGTGCGAAATTTTACTGGGCTGGTAAAATTTCCAAAGAGAAGGTAGGGTGTACTCTTCATGCCATTCGGCTCTTCGTGCACGTTGCAAATCGCGGCTAGCTTCATAAATATTAAAAGTCGGATCGAGTGTGAAATCAAGGTCCAACAACTCTGCCATAACCTTTTCCCAATGTTCGGAATAGGGTTTGGCCGCTTGTGCCCATAACTTACCGGCATTCTCAAAGCGATGCTGCTCGTTTTGATAGTTATAATCCAAAGGATAATCTTGTACAGTGCGGTCGTCGAAGAGCGCCTCAGGCAGTCCGTACCAATGCTCCATAGAGGTTAAACCGGCTCTTGCCGAATGCAAAACATTCCATCGTGCCACACTCAATTGGGCATGGTGGCAGGCAGAACCTAGTCCCAATTTTTTATTTTCATCTAGGGCAGCAGCCATTACTTCTGGTTCTGCTCCGAAAAACTTTATGCCATCAGCTCCTTTTTTTGCATTGGCACGAACCCAGATACGTGCTTGCTCCGCAGTTGAAATGGGAATATCGTTTAAAGGATTGAAACTAGAACTGGTCTGTCCAAAACCCGTATACGCCATTATTCTCGGGGCAACTATTTCATTCTTGGCACTTTTGCGCTTCAGGTCCATCGTAAAGTCTACACCACGACCGCTTGGCTCACGTACAGTGGTAACCCCATGTGCCATCCAAAGTTTAAAAACATAGTCAGGTTCGGCACCTTGGGCTTTTCCACCTATATGGCCATGCATATCAACAAATCCGGGGAGTAGGTACATTCCATTGCAATCCAATTCCTTGCCACCTGCCTTGAGTTGGGGTCGTTTTGTCTCATCGATGGGCACGCCATCATAACCCACCACCTGTATTTTTTTGATAATGTTGTTTTCAACCACGATATCGATAGGGCCTTGCGGAGGGGCACCATTCCCATTTACCAGCATTACACCGCGTATAATCAATTGTGAATGTGGCCCATCGCCTTGTGCAGATTGAGCAGTAATGGCTATTGTAAAGAGTAGGGTCGCTAGGAAAATGAATGCTTTTGTTTTCATAATGTTCAAGTCTTGGCTTGTTGAGAAATTGAATTGTTTTTGCTTAGAATGATGGTCTAAAAGTCGACTTAATTCCTAGAAGGCACGCGTAGTTTGTCTCCTAAGAACAAGGCATTAAGAAACAGACGATTGGTCCCGTACCAACTGCCTCTAAAATTCGGGTTATCGGCAAAGAGCACCACACGACCAGCACCCACTTTACTAACTATAAGCGATGCAGATGGTTTAAGGTATTCCTCCATATTCTTTTTAGTGATAAAGCCATCAATATGTGGATTCTTGCTGTACTTGGCTACGGTACCATATTCACTTTTACTTGGCGCTAACCATACGGTGTTGTTCTTATATATTGGTATTGAAGCATGGCGATACCCAAAAGCCAGAGGATGGCTGGTATCTATATCTGCACTGATTATGATACCACCCACACTTTCCTTACCTAAGTTTTCGCCTGCATCAACATAAGGTTTGCGCATCACAAGCGTATCTGTAGCTTTGGCCAGTGAATCTCTTTTGGCCCCGGTAATTCGCTCTTTTACCAATTTTTTGTCGATGGCCCATTTTGATGCTGTACCAATAGTAATTAACGTATTTCCTTTTGCGACCCAAGCTTTGATCCGGGCCACTTGCTTTTTGGTTAAGCTGTAATTTCCCGAAACCATAACGAGCGTATTGTATTTGTCGAAATTGGTGCGGTTGAAATTGCGCATTGGAATTTTACTGATCGGCATGTGCACTCGGGTGTCGAGTAAATGCCAAACTTCTCCCGCTTCGTATGATCGCGTGCCGTTTCCAATAAGCATAGCGGCTTTTGTTTTTTTCAAAGGTTGAACAAATCGACTGCCTAAATCAACACCTTTTAAACTAAGACCTGTGCTCACAGCATACATAGGAACCTGAAATTTGGCCTGCGCCTTCTGTAAAAGCGCAAATACTTCTTCAGCTGTCTTC